>JBFMFJ010000001.1:0-36428 GCA_040752235.1 Candidatus Zixiibacteriota bacterium
CCCTAAGACCGTATTTTTTCGCCTTGCTATGGACAGGCCGGCGGTGGACCGCCCTTATACAAATATCTGATCAGATATATAACATCGAGAATGTCAATGGTTCCCGAGTTATTGACATCGGCATTATCCAGAGTATCCGGCGCCGGTCCGCCCTTATAGAGATAACTTATCAGGAATGTGATATCAAGAATCGTTATGGAGCCGTCGCCGTCGATATCACCGCAAATAGTGCTGCATCCCGTGAAAAAGGCGCCCATGAGGGTGTTGCAACTGTTATTGTCGGGTGCGCATGGTGAAGCCGGATCAAGACGAAAATCGCCGCCGCTCCGATTGCAGAAAAGAGGGTCGGCCGAAATATTGCCGTAGGCGTCACCGGCATACGGCGCCGCTATACCGGGAACCCAGTCGCCGCCTGGATTACCGTATGAATTATTGCAGGTGCACTCGGCATCGACCGTAAATAACACACGGAAACCGGTATCCGTGTTGAAGGCAAAAACATTGCCCCGGATAAACGATGCCGGCATCATATCATCGATCATCCCATCTTTTGGCGGCTCATAGTCATACAGCATGCCGCAGCGGTTTTCGACGATGGTATTATTGTACATCTCCAGAGTTCCCGGCGCAAACAGCCTGTAGTGGACGCCGCAATCGCCGTTGCCCCTTATAAGGGTGCTGCATATGGCAATATCGGCCACCCATCGGACAAAAACCCCATCACTGTCATTGTATGATATATTGCAGTTAAACAATAACGGACGCGATTCATAATTGGGCCCGCCGCCAACCTGCAGGCCAAAGCCCCGGTTTTGGATAATATCACAATCATATATACTCGGCGATCCGCCGTTGAGACAGCGGATGCCGTTGCCCTCATTTTCGATCACGATACAATCCCGTATGATCGGTGTCGAATTATTGCATAAAATCGCGCCGCTGTCGGCATACATACTTGAGTATGCACCCGTTATCGTAAATCCCTCAAAAAGCGTCTGTTCGGTTTCGCCCTTATAGAATGCGACTCCGAACCGCGGGACCATATCGCTGCCTTCACAATCGATGACAGTCATCTGCGGGCCGGATTCCGAGACAACCAGAATACTCTTGCCCAGAAAATCCAGTTCGCGGTTGCCCGGCCCCGTGTAAGTTCCGGCCGCAACCAGGACCGTATCATAATCGGCCGAGAGGTCGATAGCGGCCTGGATGGTGGGGGCGTCACCGGTTCCATCGGCTTTCACATACCACTTCATGGACAACTCGCAGGCATCGCCGATGCCGTCCTCGTCGGTATCTTCCTGAAGCGGATTATAGACCGAGACGCAATTGTCGAATTCATCGGCCACACCATCCCCGTCGGTATCGCTATGCTGGCTGCAGCCGACATCATATTTGCCTATCAGGACGCCGCACTGGTTCAATGGATGCGCCGCCGCGCACGGCGAAAGCGCATCGATATTGAGGCTCAGTTCCGTCGTATCGCAAAACATCGGATCAAGCGACAGGTTGCCGTTTTCATCGCCGGTGCTATAATCGGTCCCGACCCAATCGGCATTGCCGTTTCCAAAGGAGTTGCAGCAGAGAATTTCATAGTCGGAATAGCCAAAGGCGTTCTCGATTCCATTGATAGTGTTATACGCGGACAGGCAGTAGGATAAGGTTGATACTGCCGGCATGGCTTTCTCTTCACCTTTCGGCGGTGTCCATTCGAAATAAAAACCACTTTTATTATTAAAGAATGTACAATTGCTGACATGAAACTCAATCGGCCAGAAAACAACCACCCCTTCAAAAGTATTGTTCATCACGGCGCAATCATACATATCAAAAATACAATCATCCCAGCCGCTTGCCATTATACCAATGTTGTTGCTGTCGAATATGGACCCGGTGACCCGTATCGATGATTCGTTCACTGCCACCCCAAAAAGTCCGTTGCCGACAAATGCGCAATCGGTTATGGCAAATATTAACGGCACGCCATAGCTTCCATCGCAAACCAGCCCGCAGTGGGCGTTGGCGGTAATAATACAATTGCGGATAGCGGCCGCCGAATTATCCAAATATATCGCCGCCCTGCCAATATAATTTCCTTCGTCCCAATATGCTCCGGTGATGGTGAACCCATCGATAACCGCTGTCGTATCCTCGCCGCTGTGAAGATAAAAGCCGCGATGCTGGTCGGGATCGCTACCCTCGCAGTCTATAACGGTCATATCCGCGCCGTCTTCCGATAACAGGATAATATTCTTGCCGTTAAAATCGAGATCGCGATTGCCGTCGCCGGTATAAGTCCCCGCCGCCACCAGCACCGTATCGAAAGCAATGGAAGAATCGATGGCCGCCTGGATGGTGGGGGCATCGCCGCTGCCGTCGGCCTTGACATACCATACTCGCGGAAGGACATCGCAACTGTCGCCGATTCCGTCGCCGTCAAGATCTTCCTGGGCGGGGTTGAAAACCGACACGCAGTTGTCGATCTCATCCGGGACACCATCCATATCGGTATCGGTTACATACTGGCAGCCGGTGCCATAGGCGCCGATGAGAACGCCGCAGGGATTATAGGGATGCCCTGCCGCACAGGGCGAAAGTTCATCGATATGAAAATCCATCGCGGCCGTATCGCAGAAATATGGATTCATTGAAAAGTTGTTCCAGGCCGGATCCAGCTCTGTAGTCCCATGAAAATCGCCGCCGGCATTGCCATAGGCATCACAACACTGCAAATCCGGATAACTCCAGTCATAATCGATTCCATAGTTTTGATTGAAAGCAAAAAGACAATTCGTAATCATGCCCATTCTGCTGACCTTATCGGTTTTGGGCGGATCGTCAACGAGCTTCATGCCGCTGACATTGCCGACAAAAGTGCAGTTGTTGATTGTCTGTATCCCGAAAAAGCCATGCCGGAAGTAAAGTCCATATCCGGCATTATCGTACATCAAACAGCTATCCATATCCAGAATCGAAGGCGAATATGCCCCGACACCGTTAGAATTGTTATGCAATATCTGGGAATTGCTGATATAAGCGCTGCCGTAAATAGTGACACCTTCCAGATTGTGAGAAATAATGCAATCACGTATTCTTACATAGTTGGGGTATGAGGCGCCGCTGATACCGGAGCAGTTATTATTCGTGATAATGCAATCGCGGATAGTCGCTGTGGCGCCGGTAACATAGACAGCGGCGAAATCATCATAGGCATTGGTGATCGTGAAACCCTCTATTACCGCGCTTTCATCCTCCCCTTCATGAAGGTAAAACCCCCGATGATGCTCGACCTCGGTCCCGCCGCAATCGATTATGGTTAATTCCGGTCCCTGATCTCCGAGCAAAATCACATTTTTCCCAAGAAACTCCAGATCCCGGTTGCCGTCACCGGCGTAGGTTCCCGCCGCAACCAGCACCGTATCGCCGCTCAGGGCACCGTTGATGCCGAGCTGGATATTACTCGAATCCCCCGGAATGTGGATTAGTCCGGAGATGGCCGTAAACGGAACCAAAAGGATAAGTCCCAGGGCAACAGCAAGTGTTTTGAATGTGACCATTTATTATCCCTCCAACAAATAGTAAGTAAGAATTTAATCGGTCCTTCGATTAATTGCGGACTGTTATTATATATATAATATATAAATTACTCGATTTCTGTCAACAAATGAGTTGTTCCGATTAAAATTAATATGCGATCCCTGAAAAGACATTGTGGGAATATAGATATTCCCCGGATGTTACTGATGGCTGAGGGCGGGTTTATAACCCGCCCCGGCATGAATCATTTTATTTTAATAGTAATTATTTAACAGTAAAGACTCTATCTGTGATAGCGGCCGATGAATTCCTCGACTTCGGGGATGCCGCCCTGCATGATCAGATAGCCGTCGAACGGTTCGCGGGCCGTAATCTCACCGGCAATCGGGGTCAGCATCATTTTCTTGACTTCGGTCGGATCGGTTGTCTGCGCCAGCACCCAGCCAAGCTTAGTATAGGCCGCTTCGGGAAGCATATTTTCCCCGGGAATAACCCCGAGTTCCATCATGTCGCGCCCGGTGTCATACACATACATCTGGACATAACCCCAGAGTGTCTGCACGGTCATATAAACGGCGATGCCCTTTTCATGCGCCTTTTTCAAGGCGGGGTAAAGCGGTTTGTTGACATGACCAAGACCGGTCCCGGCAATAACTATTCCCTTATACCCGTTGTCAATCAATGATTCGATGATATCGGGCTGCATATTGGGATAGTAATAGACAATAGTGACTTTCTCTTCGAAAACCGCCTTAATATCGACATTACGGTCATTGCGGCGGCGTTTGTAGTCGGTCTTGATCGGCGTAACTTTCTCCGGCGTGACAGTGGCGATGGGAAGATCGCCAATTGTCCGGAATGTGGAGCGGTATGACGAATGCATTTTGCGGACGCGGGTGCCGCGATGCAGCAGATTATATTCATCCGAAGTCGGGCCGAACATACAAACCATCACTTCGGCAATATCGGAATGCCCGGCGGTAAAAGTTGCGCAGCGAAGGTTGAAGGCGGCATCGGATGAAGGCCGGTCGGATGATCGCTGCGATCCGACCATAACGATCGGAACCGGGCTGTTCTGGACCATATACGATAACACCGAGGCGGTGTGATGCATGGTATCGGTTCCATGGCCGATGACAATGCCATCGACGCCGTTGCGAATCTGGCGGCCTATTTCCTCAGCCAGAGTTTTCCACTGTTCCGGGCCCATATTTTCCGAAAAGACGCCGAATAATTTCAATGTCTCCAGATTGCAAATATCGGCCAGTTCGGGCACGGCGCCATAAAGCTCTCCGGGAGTAAAGGCCGGAATAACGGCGCCGGTTCGGTAGTCAAGCCGCGAGGCGATAGTGCCGCCGGTTCCCAGAAGGGTCACGGCTGGCTTATTTTCGGAAAAAGGGAACTCTTTTTCGGGTATTTTATAAATTGCTTCTTTGAAACTGGTTTCCCTGATTTCATGAATACGGTCGGCCCTGATTCCGATATTGTAGCCGGTTTTCAGTTTAAGGACAATGTGATCACCGTCGGCCGTTTCCGAGCGGGGCAAAATCACCCCTTCAAAATTTCCCTTGTCGGTTTTCAGGACCACATTGGCCCAGACACGGCCGCCCAGAGACTGAAGAACCTCTTTGGCCCGGCCTTTATATCCTTTGAAAGCAGCATCATTCATCTTATTTATCTCGTCTCCAAATTCAATTTCTGACAAATGAAAGATAAAAAGTGGAAATAGTCAAGTGGAGAAAATGGCCGAAGCCCGCCTTTCCCATACCTGCGGAGATATGCCAAATGTGGATAGGGCCGATATGGCAATGGCTGGCTGTGTTCCGAAAGAAATGACAAATTCTCCGCACAAGGGCCCGCTTGAAGGTCGGCAAACAAGTTTCTATAAACTGAGAGGGGTCAGAGAATCAATATTTCTTGTCTCGGGCTCCGATCTAAAATATTGCTATTCCAATACCGAGTGTTATATTATTGGAGATTCAGGCGGGCGATAATTAAGCAAGAGGTAAGCTCGTTCCATGCAAAACAATTACCGTATTAAAAGATCCGACTGCCAGCTGCAAGTAGTACATGACGGCAATGATGTCTTTGACGGTGAAGGTTGGGATCGTTCATGCTATTCTTTCTGGAAAGACAAGTGGTTACATAAAATGGGCCCATAGGCCTGCTAAATATTATTGTAACGCCCGTATAGCCCGGATTTTACGACTTGCATCCGGGGGAAATTTTCAGTCTCGGTTCGAATATGACAGATATTTCAAAAATGGAAAGTATTTACTATTGCCGAAATAAAGCAGGACAACTTGTGTCGTCTTTTAAGCCAGGTTTCGGCCTATTTGTGGAGAGGTGAGATATTATGACTGAAAAGGTGAAAACCGGTCTTGATGTAGAATCCGTAATGAGGAAGGCGGTTGAAGCCGCCGAGAGATTCAGGCAGTATGATCAGGAGAAAACCGATAAGGTCGTCAGGGCGGTATATGAAGCCGGGTTTGACAATCGGATTCACCTGGCTAAATTGGCCTGCAAAGAAACCAGACTGGGTATCTGGCAGGATAAAGTCATTAAAAACGTCATTGCCACCCGGTTTGTATATGAAGATATCAAGAACCTCAAAACAGTAGGTGTTATTTCCGAGGATAATGAAAACGGTATTATCGAAATCGCGCAGCCGATCGGGCCGATCTTTGCGGTAACGCCGGTTACCAATCCGACATCAACGGTTCTTTTTAAGATACTCATCTCTCTGAAATCCCGAAATCCGATAATCATCCGCCCGCACGGAGCCGCCAGAAAATGCTCAATTGAGGCGGCACGCATCTGCTATGAAGCGGCAATTAGGGCAGGTGCTCCTGAAAACTGTGTCCAGTGGATCGGCAGTTCCACCGAGGAAGAAACGCTGGCATTAATGAGACACAAGAAGACTGCCATGATACTGGCCACCGGCTCGATGGCGCTGGTCCGAGCGGCCTACAGTTCCGGGAATCCGGCAATCGGGATCGGTCCGGGCAATGTCCCGGTATTTATCGGCAAGACGGCCGATGTCCCTTTTGCGGTGGAGCAAATCTTCCTTTCTAAGACTTTTGATAACGGGACTGTGTGCGCCAGTGAACAGGCTCTGGTGGTCAGGAAATGCCATGTCGAGCAAATGATACAAGAGCTTAAAAAGCGGGGGGCTTATTTTCTGTCGAAGGAGGAAATTGCCAAACTGGAGCCGGTCGCGTTTAATTCAGCCACACGAACCATGCGGCCGGAAGTAATCGGCCAGCCGGCCACCGTTATCGCCCGCCTGGCCGGAATCGACGTCCCCGAGGGCACGACCTTACTGATTGCCCAGCTTGAGGAGGTCGGTCTACAATCGCCGCTATCGCTGGAAATACTGGCGCCGATTCTGGCTTTTTATGTGGCCGAGGATATTGACCAGGCAATCGACCTGTGCCGAAGAATCAATCACAACGGCGGACTGGGGCATACCATCAGCATGTTCTCCAATAACGAGGAGCGGATATTATATTTCGCAACAGTCATGAATGCCGGGAGGATTCTGGTCAACACGCCGGCATCGCAGGGAGCGCTCGGCGGTTCTTACAATGCCCTGCAGCCATCGATGACTCTCGGCTGCGGAACCGGAGGCAAGAATATCACGACGGATAATATCTCGGCCAAGCATCTGCTTAATATTCAGCGTATCGCCAAACGTAAAGAGAGTGAATGCGTCAAGTCGGGAAATGTGAATCTTTATTTCGATGAGTCAATCACGGCTCGGATATTCGAAGAAAAATGCCTGGAAAATGGAGTAAATAAAAAGATATCCTGATTACATTGCATAATCAGGATATCCGACTTTTAATTTATATTGTCAGGATTTTATTTTATTACTCCCAGAGGCAGCACAGTCTTTCCATATACCTCATTTAAAACCTGGGCGATGGCGGTGTAAAAGGCCGAGAGCCCGCAAATAATACCTTCAAAACCGGCCAGTCGCGTAATGGCGACATTACCGGTGGCATCGCCCAATGCCAGCAGCCAGAACAGGATGGTCAAAGAGGCAAAAACGAATTGCAGGGCGCGGTTGAGTTTAAGTGTTCCGATAAACATACAGCAGGTGAAAAATCCCCAAATAAACAGGTAGGCCGCCATGGCGCCTTTAGTCGGCCCTTCCCCCCAGCCCATTTTAGGCAGGACCAGAAGCGCCACCAGGGTCAACCAGAAAAGACCGTACGATGTAAAGGCGGTGGTGCCGAAAGTATTCTTTTTCTTCCACTCCATAATGCCGGCTATAATCTGCGCCAGCCCGCCGTAGAAAATACCCATGCCGAGAATCATGGTATCGAGCCCGAAGAAACCGGCATTGTGAAGATTGAGCAGCACGGTGGTCATGCCGAAACCGAGCAATCCCAGAGGAGCCGGGTTGGCAGTGCTGTCTTTGATCTCTCTAATATTATCCATCTTCCCTCTCAGAAAAGAAATGTTTTATCGCAAAATCAGTTCAAAATCGATTTTGAAAATACTCAAAGGCCTGAAAATCTGCAAGGCAAATCAAAGCGGTAATATTGATTTTCATCACTAACGAGAATTTAAGGGGACATTCTCACTCATGTTTTATCGACAATCCCATGGGCCAAAAAATGATTCGATTTTATATTATGTAATTCGTATGATTCTTTAAGTTTAGATAGCAAGAGACTTTTTGCATGGAGGCAAAATGCCCCGTTCGAATAATATAATCATGATTCTTTTTCTGGTGATGGCTATTTCCTTTAAGGCTGAGGCGGCCTTCAATGATTCGGGCTGGACGGTTTTATATCAGGAAAATTTCGATACCAATTTTGAGGCGGCTGACGGGATGACTTTCGGGACCGATGACTGGCTGGTGTTCCAGCTATTGAACGGAGGGGCGATAACGGTGGCGAATGGTTATGCCTGGTTGAACGCCCCCGATTTCTGGAATGGGGCGCTTATCAGGAGTGTCGAATTGTTGCCGGATGAATACAAAGTCAGAACCAAAATCGGCTATATAAATTACGACCTGACCAATTATGAGCAGGCCGATTATGATGACCCTAATTTCGACGATCACGGCGGCTATTACGAGAACGGGATGTATTTCCTGACTATCACCGATGACACCTGCTCCGGCTATGAGTGCGCCGAGGAGTGGTGGCATTATCATCGCAAGATGGTGATCGACGTTGACAACCATATCAATTACGGCGGCGGCAGTGAGACTTTCCACCCGGTTTATATGGTCTATATGGCGCCCGAAACCAACAGTGGCGGCAATCTCCTGAGAACCTGGACCGGCACCTATTGGGATACCTCGGACTGGAACTGGAACGTGGCCTATACTTACTCCTACAACACCTGGTATTATGCCGAGCTGGAGAAGAAGGACGGTCACATAATCCTGCGGCTGTATGACGGTAATCAGAATATTTTGAGAGAGACGACGCCGGTCGATTTGAGCCTGGTTTTTGCCATGGATGTCGGTGAGTATTTGTATCTGGGGGAGCCGCACACCGATGATTACGAGGGTGATGTTCGGATCGATGAAATCACGCTTTTGGTCCCGGACAGCGGGCCGGGCTATATTTGCGGCGATGCCAGCGGCAACGGCCTCATAAATATTCTGGATGTCACTTTTATCATAAGTTACCTGTACAAAGGCGGCATGGCCCCGAATCCTCTGGAGTCGGCCGATGCCGACGGCAGCTGGCTTATTAATATTCTCGATGTAACTTACCTGATAGGCTATTTATATTTGAGCGGCCCCGCCCCGGTTTGCCAATGATTTGGCGGATTCTTTTTTGGCAATTCAATAGACTCTTTATTTGGTCAATTCAAAGTTTTTATATTAGGGCAGTTCGATATAGACTTTATTTGAGAAAAAACCGCCTATCCCCATTCATCTCAGCTTCGATGGCCAATTTACGGATTGGTTTTGGTTAAGATGTTCGGCGGCAATAAATTTCTGTGGAAGTGAGAATATTATTTTCAATTACTTGACAAAGCGATTAAAACGCATATATTGGGACTCTTGATCGCGGGGTGGAGCAGTTCGGTAGCTCGTCGGGCTCATAACCCGAAGGTCGGAGGTTCAAATCCTCCCCCCGCTACCAAGTTTAAGCCCCTGAAGTTCAACAACTTCGGGGGTTGTGTTTTTCGGGGAATTACCTTCAGAAACCGGATTTTCTAACAGTTTTCTAACAAAATTTCCGAAAACTGTTTCATCTAATCTCCGAGCTGCATCATTTTCAAGGTTTGGCATTAAATGTCCATACCGATCAAGAGTCGTCTTGGCCGACGCATGACCGAGCTGCGATTGTATGAACTTAATGTTCTCACCCTGAGAAATCAGAAGTGATGCATACGTGTGTCGGAGGTCGTGGAAGCGTATCCGGCGTAAGCCTGCTCTGTCCAGTGCGGGAAGAAATTCCCTCTTGATCAGGTTATCGGGATCAAGAGACAAGCCGTTCTCATTGGAAAAAACCAAGTCCATCTCGGATGCTCTTCCAATGAGGCGGTGCCGTTCAAGCGACTGACGAAGTACCGGGGACATTACTATCCTGCGGATCGAATTCTTCGTTTTCGGTTTAATGAATTCTCCTCGAAAGATAGAACGTCTAACCGATATTTCGCCGGAATTCCAATCAATATCACCCCATTGCAGTGCGAGAAGCTCACCGCGCCTCATGCCGGTCATTACCGCCGTCAGAAAAAACGCATAATGATTCGGGTTGACGTGTTCCAGGAATAGCCGGACTTCCTCCGAAGTGAGAAAATCCATTTCTTCCTGTTCGACGCGCGGACGCTTTACATACAATGAAGGGTCACGTTTGAGGTAACCCCAGATTACGGCGTGCTTGAACATTTCCTTAAAAGGAACCAGCATGTTGACGACAGACTTCGGACTTTGTTTCTCCTTCGTAATCTTATCGGATACGAATTTCTGAATGTCCGAAGTCGAAATCCGGTGCAGGAACTGCTTTCCAAAGCAAGGATTCAGGTGAAGCCTCACAATGGCTTTGTAGCTGATATAAGTAGAGCTTTTCACGGAAACCTTGGCATAATCGGATAACCATTTGGCGGCAAACTCCTCAAAGAGTATTTTCTCGCACTCCTGATAAGTGCCGCTGTTTATCTGATTCATCCGCTTTGCCAGAAGTTTCTCTGCGGCTCTCTTGCTGCTACCGGCTCGTTCCCACTTCTGAGTTCCTCCGTCCCGATAAACCGCATACCAAGTATCAGAGCGTAGCACAACGCTTCCTTTTGCCAATTCGTTCTCACCTCCTTTCCGGTTGGCACGATAAATAAGTTTAATTCCATCCGGCATGACCGATACCGACGGCCTGCCTATGGGTATGTGATAAATGGTCGAGAGCATACCGCAAGGTATCGATCAGCCGGATGATTGTCAATCACACAGTTTGCGGCACATGCTCCACGCATTTGATCCTCAGGTAATCGGTTACTTCGGATTCGGAAAACCTTACGTATTTGCCTATTTTGTAATGCGGAATTCGTTCCGGGCCGGATTTTCTCGTCCGGTCGTAAATCCACGACAAAGGCACATTCAGTCTTTGTGCCAATTCTTCGGCGGTCAATAAATTATCCACTGTCTCCATCCCCTTTCTATTGCCAGCGACCGTTTACGATCACTTCTTCCTCATGGGTTATATCAACAATTCCAACATCCCGGTGAACAATCTGCAATCGACGTTCTTCGATGAGCCTGTCCACGGTTTGAGCGGGAAGGGCATATTTCTCGTTGGATAGTCTGACGACCTTCTCGCAGTCTTGCTTTCGCGCCCGGACTTCATCGACGAATGCGGTGAAAATCGGGATCGCCCTATCGTCCTTCAGTTTGATTTGCGCATGGCGTTGGGGCTGACACATGATCCAGGCGATGTATTTTTCTCTCATTTCTTCAATGGAGTAAAACTGACGACTCGACAATTCCTGCTCCCGAATAAATTCATAAAACGGAACAAGGCTCCTGCTCTCGGATTCCGATTCTCCATTACTTTGAACCTCGCTGAAACTCGAAGATGAGCCTGAGTTTGACATGGAAAAATCATTCGATGACGAACCGAATGATTCCGAATCCGTTATGGAATTGGTTTCTTCTGAGAAAAAGATATTATCGCCGGGGAAAACGTGATTGGCACTGCCGGTGCTGAACGAAGCGGACACACCGGAACCTATGCCGGAGCTTTCGGAAATTCCGTCACTTCTCACGTCGCCCTTTGAACGAGACCTCGTTTTTCCTTTCGTGACTACTTCCCGAACCGATTCGCTCGGAGTCGAAAAGGTATGGAACACCTCATCCTTTATTTGGTCGCCCCGGAATTGACCGGCGAATAATTCGCCAACCAGTTCCTCACTATCCTGTCTGCTCGACTTGAACGCCACTTTCACGTCGCAGTTGGTCATGACGTTTTCGTAATATCCCGGAATGCGTTTGATCTGCGTCAGTGTCTGATAACAAAGCGTGAAATAGATTCCGAATTTGCGAAGGGCCTGAAGCGAATATGGTAGATCGTTGGAGGTCAGTTCGGCAGCCTCATCGGCGATGACGAAAAATGGTTTCCTCGCCTGTTGCTTGGTTCGCTGAAACGAATAATTGATTATTTGATCGACAAGAAGAATTCCCAGTATTTGCTGACACTCTCGCGAGACTCTCAAAGGAGCGAGATTGACCAGGATGATTTTGCCCTGTTCAATGGCCTTACCGATATCGACGGTCGATTCCTGCTGGCCGATGATTCTTCGAATCGGATCGGATAGAATCATCTTGGCAGCCCGGTTTAAGGGCGCTTCGATCAGGTTCTCCTGTTCGGCGCGCTTTTTTATGGCGTCAAATCCCTGCCATTCCCGCTTGACGTACTCATTCCGAACATCTTCCATAACCGATTGACGGTATATCGAACTCGATACCGATAGAAAATCAAGCATATCCGCCAAAGTAAGATTCGCTTCGATAAGAGACATAAGCAGGTTGCGCTGCCAACGTTCAAGCCTGGGTTTCGTTTCACCCTCCGCTTCTCCGAAGACTTTGGCGATAGCTTTCATCACCTGTGATGCCTGAGCGGACACATCCATGCCATTCGGGGACAGGAAATTCAGACCCACGGCATTCTCACCGTCGTTGGAATTGATGAGAATCACGCGATTGCGGAACCCTGCGGCAGTAACGTAAGCCAGCACGTCGTTATACAAAGACCCATGAGGGTCCAACAGTAACAACCCATGATTGTTATCAAGATGATACCGCATACGTGATTCAAGCAATTTACTCTTACCCCTGCCGGTGCCTCCGACGATAAGCCAGTGAAGAAACATATCGTCATAGTCTATGGTCTGGGGCTTCCCATTCAGGGTGTTATGGCCGACATAAAACTGGTTTGTCATTTTTACCTCCTTGTTCCCTGCTGAAATAACTGCCGGTCGTAAAATTCCAGCAGTTCATCAGCCATGTCGGGGAATTTTTTGTTTACCATTTTGATAAAAGCCGCCCGGTTCATTGCCTTTCTGGTGATGGAATCCAGAATCACCTGTTCTTTGGCCGCGAACAGCTTTTGTTGCCGTCTGATCTTCAGTAGCTCGTTGAGGTGTTCATCCTGTTTTTCAACGGGCTTATATTTTCCTTTAATCTGCAGCAACCGCTCAATGATATCCACTTTCCACATAAGCCTTTCTCGCTTATGATTGACGATTGTCTGCTGTGTCTGTGCCTTGAGTAATCGTAACTTGTTCAGAATATCAGCGTATTTTTGATATGTCTCCTCCTTCTTCTCCGCCATAATTAACCCTTGTTCCAGTTCTTCCAGTTGCTGTTGTCGAAAAGCGAGCTGTGCACGACGATTTCTTTCGTTTTCGATAAGAGTATCGAGCTCTCTGAGAATTTTGCTTCTCTGACTCCAATCAAGCGATTGGTCGTTTTTAACGTGCCGGGTAATTCGGCTTCGCAGCAATTCCAGAGAGCCAGTGCCGAGCAATTGCTCGGCACTGACATCGTATGTGACCGGGAGCGATTTCACCTCAGCTCCATTTCCAATAGCCGATCGAGTATTCCCGAATTGTTCGGCGGAAGCATAACCGGTGGTTTTTTCTCTTCTTTTTCAAAGAGCTTGTATACGCCATAGATTGCCAGGCAGACTACCGCACCGGCAATGATTGAGGCTCCGGCATCCTGATGCCTGTCCTCGGTCAGACTGGTTCTTCTTTCATCCGTCATTTTCGTATCCTCCGAAAAATGGTTAAATGATTCCGTTGAGTTTTCATTCAACGGGTTTTGCATGGTTTTCCACATATCAAGCTTCTCCATTTCATAAGCGTTATTTGTTTGCATCAATCTTCTCTATGTTCAGCCTTGGCGGGCTTTGTCGGGCCCGCCAAAGCGTTTTGTTCGGTTACAAAAAAAGCTTGGGCGTGGGCACAAACCTGTCGGAAGCTCTCGTGTAGTCCGCAAGCTTCGGGACATCGCCTGTGTCCTGGCTTTTTTTGCCGTTAGTGCATCGCACACCTCCTTCCGCAAGAGTTGTTCTTGCCTGTCGTTGTGCCTTTCCGCAGTTTTGGACATACCTGCAGAAAGCAAACCACAGCTAACTCTCACGGCCCGAAGGGAATACCCGTCGCGCGGGAGGTGTATTTTTACGGACAAAAAAAGCCGCAAAATCCCGAATAGACAGACCACTGCTGACTACAATTCGAGATTATGCGACTTAAAAAATTGAGACGCGAACCGTCCCCGGATTACCGGAGACTAGTTGCTATGATTGTGCTTTTCGCCCAAGCAGGGGCTATAATAAAAAACACAAATTGATTTGTCAAGAAGTTTTTTTACGAAATCAAAAAAATATTTTCAGGATACGGCCTCACCGCCTCACCATTCCGTATTACGGAAATCTGTTATGGCGGAGATATCCGCAACCAGGACGTCAATTCCACCGCAATCGCGTCCTGCTTCCACGGAGTAGCTTGACTCGAATGAGAAGAACGGAATCGATGAGGCAGTGATACCGCGTTTACTCAATGAGACTTTGGAGCCCGTGTTCCGGATTTGGGGTAAGCCAACATTTCGAAAATATCCGTTCCGGTTCTTCGATGCTGAAAGACTGTGGCGGAGTAAACCAAAACAATGAATTCGTTGTAAAGAATTTTCCGAGAGTAGGAAGTTCCGCGAAGATGCCGGAGACGCGACCGGAAAGACGCTTATCCGGCCCGATCGCTCCGGGTGTAACAAACAGAACCTGAAACCCGGTAATCATATTCCGATGTTCCGTGCTGTCGTCGGCGCACACGTCAAGTCCGACAATCTGCCCGTTCGGAAGCTGGCGGTACGCATATCGTTTCAGGAATTTCTGCGATTTGCGGTACAATCTGTATCCAACGAGCTTCCGCCTGATGTCGGTGCGTTGCTTTGACGACACAATCGGTTCCGTTCCCCGGTCGATTTCCAGAAAATAATGGACATTTCCGCGACCAACCACTTCCAGTCCGAAAAACGCGTCGGCATGAACCGGGAAACGCTCGTCTTCCCCTTTTTCATTGGCTCCGATGACGAAGTCCCTGATCAGGTCGCCCTGTTCCCAGAAAAGCAGGTTTACCCTGCCCTGCAATTGCTGACACGCAAGTCCCAGAATCGCGCGGAACGTGGCAACGCCCAGGGCGTGCTGCAGGAACGGTGACTTTACTCTGTTACTTTCGATAATCCTGCGGATTGCCTGAGACCGGACACCGGTCTTTTCCTCAAGGATTTTGGGGCTTTTGGGTCCCAGACCGTATATCGCCCGCGGCGAGCCGTATCCCCGGCCCATCGGCTGGTCGGTGATATAGTGCCGTTCCAGATACCTGGCGTTGAAAAGCTGTTTCAGGCGTTTGGATAAGGCCTGCGGGCCGAAACCGTATTGGGTCGGGCGGTTTTTCCCGTCTGAACCGACCGCATACGAAACGCCTGCGGTCTGGTCTTCCGACTTCAGCAAGTGCCATAGTAACTCGCCGCTTAGAAACCGATGGACATAGACCAGCCTGAGGATCGAAAAATCCCGGTCTCTTAAAACCAGATCAGGAAAAGCCTCTTTATTCGGGACATATCGCGAGAGTCGTTTCGTTTGGGCGGGTTTGCTCATATCATATAATCCTCATTATTCAATCTTTTCCGTTCTCATTCCCGGACGCCCCCTCGTCGGCGGCCGAACTCGTCCCGTCAAACCGGACGTCCCGAAGGGCGCCGGTTTACGGCTGACGATTCGTGTCCGCCCGACTTCGCTCGCTTCGGTCTGCCCCTCCGCTGTCGTAAAAATGCGGGGCAGACCCGAGCTCGGAAACAACTCGTTGTTTCCGGCGAAGCCGAGTGCTCTCTGGCGGTTCCTGGTCTGTTTCGCATTCCGTTTTTGCACTCACTCTACCGCTTACCCGGTAGAAACAGACCAGGCAGAGAGCCGAGGGAAGGGAGCGAAGTCGGGCGGAGAACGACATCACGTTCCCTATATTTATCAACAACTTAGTTGTTGTCGAAAGTAGAAACGATAATATATCATTTCTACTTCTAAGAAGCATTACTTTAGTGCTTCTGGCAAGGGAAAAGTGATGGAGTGAGCCATAGCCCGACGAGGGGGCGTCTTAATTTCGACTGCGGAATGAGCAGTCGCTTTTATGGAGCTTATGATGTTCGACGCTTGCGACAGTAATAGCATAAGTCTCCGAAATCTATCTTTCGTCGGCATACGGAGCATTTCGGTTGCTTCGGATACCGGCCTTGCCGTCGGCGAAACGGTGTTGCAGTTATTCTTCGCATACTACGGGGCGAGAAGCCAGTTTTTCATTGGCCGGGCGGCGCATACATTTTGACGGATGTAGGTCAGTCCGACCGCCACGGCATCCAGCGTGTTCAGGTTATGCTGTCTGACCCAGGCGCGGTCGGACTGAAGCAAAACCTTCAATTCATCGAATAAGCCGACCAGCGTCTGGGCTACCCGTATCTTATTCGCGTTGCCGTCATTGCAAATCTCTTTGCGGATGGTTCTGGGGTCGAATTCGTACACGGGAACCCCGAATTTTCTGGCGATATGCTTCATTTCGGAGACGGCAAGGGTCAGACGGTAATTTTGTCTGATCTGGGAAAACGTGTTCCGTTCCAGAACGAGACAATCCGGCGACTTCTCCTTAACGAGACGGATGACTATTTCCGCCAGGTGTCCCAGTATGGTTTGTTCGGACCCCTGTCTTAAGGTTTTCGTGCCGTAATCCACGAGTTCGGTTCTCTCGAACGCGGCGAATCCCATGCGTTTCGTGCCGGGATCGATGGCGAGGATTCTGACTTTATTTTTCCGCATATTTGTTCAGGAGATAGAAGAATAAAGCAGACTTCGACTTTTTAATTTTTTCCGTCGGCAGTTTGATCACGTGGTCGAACGCCTTCATAATTACCGCCTCGTCATGTCTTTCAAAGACGTGGCGATACAGATCGATCCGTTGTTCCTCTCCGAGCGCTTTGGCGATTTCGGTTGCCAGTTCGTCCTTTGAGGCCGGTTTGGCATTTTTTGTTTCCATGTTTGTTTTCGTTAATGATTTGATTATATGGAAAGTCGTTATGGTTTATTCGGGTTGTCTGCCGTACATTTCTTCCCGGATTCTCCTGAAGTGGTCGAGGAAAAGCAATTCGACGGGAGTTTGCAGGGCGGCGGAGAGCTTCAGCGCGTTCATAAGCGATGGCAATTTCCGGCCGGTTTCCCAAAGATACAGGTCGCAGGGCACTTTGAGGTCGAGAAGTTTCGAGACGTCCCGCTGCCGAAGATACCGTTTTTCACGGTATCTTCGGATTTGATTCCTCCTGATTGTTTTGAGGTTGCGGGACATGAATTTGCGATATTTGTTTTTGTTTTGCTACGTAAACCTAAAACAGGCCGGAGCGACGATCAATAAGCCGAAGTACCACCGACCTGTGGATAACGAGATATATGAATAGAATAAATGCCCGTGAATAGCCTGTTTCATGGGGGTGGATAAATCCGTAAATGAAAACAGATGATTCTACCCGAAAACGGGAATAAATGCAACCCCTGGTTTATTGATAGTCAAAACCCAAGAATCGGAGGGTTTGTATAACGCCCAGATATGTTCTATATGACCAAACCTTAATATTAAAGAATACTAAATTACCCGGAATAACCTACGGGCACTTCCCAAAACGCATATTATTCAATTTAGTCTTTAACGCAACGAAGCGACAATCCGGATACCTTAGTCGTGCTGTAGCGATTGACTTCTGAATAATTGTAATACAGAATGCGGGACCACGCAGCATCACTATGGCTTTCGGTTGAAGACCAAAAGTAAGCGTATGTACCCACGCTGTTGAAGTGACCAATGGAGTTGCGGAGACCACCGGCAAGCGCGGTAAAACCGCTTTCGTTGGTAGCACCTTCGTTGGGGTTAATCCAATGCGCTGTCCCAGCCTCTTTTAGCTTACCGCCCACATTGAAAATCTTGGCACCACGCCAACCAGTCGTATCAGCCTCGGACCGACTCATACCAAGAAACATTTCCAACTGTTTCCACTCTTCATCAGTCGGCACATGCCAACCGACCGGTGCGATATGGCGGCTGTCAGCTACTGCATACCAGTTATACAATCTGCCATAAATGGCGACATTATTTATATTATTGTCGTAATCACAATAAGCCCCATTGCGTTGGAATGCCCATGAGTCGTCACTTGTGACGTTGGGTATGGCATCGCCATTTCGATAATGAGTTACTTTAAGGTTCTCTGCCATCCACACCTGATTGCCAATAGTTACCGTTTGATATTCATTGCCATCAATATCGATTACCGTGCTTGCGGAAAATATTGTAGTAAACGACCTGGGGCTACCATACCCGGTTCCGGCACTGTTCGTGGCATAAGCCCTGACGAAGTAAGTTGTATTTGCAGATAAATTTGTGATTGAACTGGCGAAGATGCCAGTTCCCGAACCATCGGTGGTCTTACTATCGGCAAGAGTGGGTGTTTGATTGATACTCCAGCACACTCCACGAGCAGTCACGGTTGCACCGCCATCTGAAGTGATTGTTCCGCCACATTGAGCTGTAGTTTGTGTTATCGCACTGACGGTAGTAGTAGTTAATACTGGTACCGTAATATTATCCGGATTGGTACCCGAATCATTCCCGCAGCCAATTATCAACGCGAGAATAATTGTACAAATAAACAAACTAAGAATCTTCATCCTACCTCCTTTTCATGAATTGTGTTATTACGGTTTCATAGTTCTTCCGAATATCTTCAAGACTTTCGGTGCCGTATAAATCCCAGGTCGTCTTGACCGACGTATGCCCCAGAATCCGGGACAGCGATTCGATGCTTCCCTGTGCGTCCTTCCAGTGGCGAGCGAACGAGTGGCGGAATAGATGACAGGTGATGTTATGGTATTTCGGGTTCGGATTTCCGACGCCAGCGGTTTTTCCGATGTTTGCCACGATGCGGTTCAACTGCCTGCAACTGAGCCTTCGACCGTATCTGTTCAGAAAAATCGCTCCGTTTGTTCGGGTACCAATCAGGGAATGAATGTCCTCCAATACGAAATCGGGAAGCGGCACGATCCGTTGCCTGCTACCCTTGCCGACACGTATCACAAGAAGCTTTTCGTCGTGGAGAACGTCATTGACGTCCAGTGCCGCGATTTCCGCACGGCGGAGTCCCGTGAAAGCCATGATTTCGATCAATACCCGGTCGCGCTGGCATTGGCTCGCCCTAATGATCTTCTCTATCTGCCTCAAAGTCAGATGATACTCCGCGTTCGATCCGGTTCTTTTTATCAATCCCTTTCTTCTTTTCCCTATTCTCCTCAAAAGGAGAGATTTCACGCTGCCCAAAGAACGCCGGACAATTCCGGCGAATGGTGTCGAGCGTCCCAGTATTCCAGAAACGGGACGTTTATTCGGCATCGGTGAAATGGTTTGAAGGCGCTAATACGGGCATGGCTATAAGGATGAACGCGGCAGCCGCCGCGAATCCGCGGGAGGCTTGATAAAGCGATAGCCGCATGCTAAGATAAAGAAAAGTGCCGTATTTACTTGAGATTCAGGAGGTTAGGATGAGATAGAAAGGTCTCACTACTGGAAAAATAGGACATATGACGCGGGCTGTCAAGCGATATATTCGGAATATTTATCCCCAGTTAGGTGGGAGTTCGCACACTACACAATCCAGGAATTTCCAGATACTATTGGTCAGCTATGGATATTCCGCAAAAAGCAAAAACCGAACTCAAGAACATTCACCTTAAACAAACCGGACTCACATTGACCGACCATGAAGCCGAAGTCATGGCTCAGAATCTTTTCCAGTTGTTTGAGGCGATCTATCAGCCTATTCCCAAAGAATGGCTGAAATAAGCAGTCTACCATTTAATTGAATCGATATATGATATCGTATTTCGTTTACGCCAGAAAATCCACGGAATCCGGGGACAGACAAGCGCTGTCGATTGAAGCTCAAATAAATGAGCTGACATCGCTGGCACAAAAAGAGCAACTCAAGATAGCAAAGATATTCACCGAATCGCAATCTGCCAAGAATTCCGACCGACCGGTGTTCGGTAGTATGGTCAATGAACTGAAGCGAAACCGAATCCGGGGTATTCTCTGTTGGAAACTAGATAGACTGACCAGAAATCTATCGGACGCGGCAAGGATATCGGACCTCCTGGAAAAAGGCGTTATCGACGAAATTCGAACACCCATGCAGATTTACAGAAACAACAGCATTGACCGGCTCATGAGCGGCATTGACTTTTTATTCGCGCGAAAATTCATAGATGACCTTTCGGAGAACGTGAAACGAGGGCTTAGACTCAAGGTGCAACAAGGCTGGATGCCTGGAAGAGCGCCTATCGGATACTTAAGCGATCAGGCGGATAAGGGTTTTCGAAAAATCATCCCCGATCCCGAACGTTTTCCTCTCATTCGCAAAATGTGGGATATGATGCTGAGCTGTAATTACTCCGTACCGCAAATATTGAGTATTGCCAATAAAGAATGGGGATTCAAGACCAGAAGAACAAAAAGACATGGGGCGGCGCCTTTATATAAAAGCACGCTATACAAGGTATTTACCGATCCCTTCTATTACGGCTGCTTTGTCTATCAGGGGGAGCTTCATCAAGGAAAACACAAGCCAATGGTTACCTTCGAGGAATTTGAACAAGTTCAGCAACTGCTCGGAACCAATAATAAATCCAAGCCTCAGGAACATACTTTCGATTTTACCGGTCTTTTTCGATGCGGGCAATGCAATTCCCTAATAACCGCGGAGCGAAAATATAAGCTTCTCAGATCGACCAATGTGAAAAAGTCCTATATCTATTATCATTGCACGCACGGGAAAAATCCAGACTGTCAGCAAGGATCGGTGACTGACATTAATTTGCTGGATCAAATTGACGGATATTTATCGAAAATAGCCATTCCACGGGAGCACCTGGAATGGATATTTAAATACTATGATGCTGTGTCTTCCCGAGAATTAAACAAAACTGAAAATGAAAAGCGGTCTATAAAAAAAGAATTGCAGTCCATCGACAAAAAGTTACAGAACCTGATGAATCTTAAAATAGCCCCGGAGAATGAAGATAACCAGTTGCTATCCGATGAAGAATACCTTAAACAAAAAAACAAACTTATACAGGAAAAACAGAGCCTAGACTACTCGCTGAACAATTACGATAAAGCAAACATGGAAATGCTTTCTCTTACCAAAGAGACATTTGAATTGTCTGCCTACGCCCGAATCTGGCTTTGTAAAGGGGACAAACAGCGGAAACAGACCATCATACGAAAGATATTCTCGAACCGGAAAATAGTGGATAAAACTGTGCTAATGAAAGCCAAAAGACCTTTTGAGTTAATTTCTGATATCCAATTGCCGTCGAATGGAAAAATAAAAACTTTCGAACCGACAAAATATGGCTTAGATAACACACAATCCGGCATATATGATGACGGATTATGTGCTCTCCTCCGGCAACTGGACGACATTAGAACTGAAATAGTGAAAATGGCCAAGGAAAACGGTCAAATATAAGATATTCGTCAAGAGACCCGACAGATAAACTTTCATCCATTATATCAAACCCTAGCGGTATCCACAAACCGGTGGGAGTTCCGCCATTCAAACCACATTTATGGGGACTGAGTAAATAAAAAATGCTCCGTGCCATTGTTGGGCGCGGAGCAAGGAAATAATCTAATGTAGTTGCCTCCTATTTCAGCAAGAGCATCTTTTTTGTTTCTGTAACCTCGGCAGTTTGAATTCTGTAGAAATACACGCCGGATGCGTACTTTGCGGCATCCCAGGTGATCGTATGTTCACCGGCCGGTTGGTCGGCATCCATGAGCGTTTCCACCTTTTGCCCAAGAATGTTGTACACATCGAGCCGGACATGCGTAGCCTCCGGCACGGAGAACGAAATCACGGTTGTGGGATTGAACGGGTTCGGGTAATTCCGGGACAGAGAGAAGCCAGACGGGAGGATTTGCTCCTCGGAGTAGGCAACCTTCGGGGAACCGCCAGGACCGTTGAAATGGCCTGCGACCATCGCAATTTCCTTCAATGGATTGTAGTCGGTCCGCATCCACCAGCCGTCGTACCCGCCGGACATCGCGAAAGAAGAGCCGGTACTCCGGAATACATGGAGCCGAACGCCCGTGGAGTCATACATCATGCACACGTCCGGAATATTATCTCCGGTAAAATCACCAGATGCCACGTGCAGAATTTTATCTGCTTCGTAGTTTTCAGGCGGATTCCACCAGATCTGGTAGTAGGCGAAGGACGAACCTGTTGAACGGAAGAAATGCAGCCGGGTCAAATGCCCCTCACCGCCGGAGCGGTAGCCCATGTAATACGCCAGGGTAACATCGTCAATGCCGTCATTGTTGAAGTCGTCGGATACTGCGCCGTGCACTCGGGCAGCTTCATAGCTGTCAGGGGAGCTCCACCACCCGGCATAGCCGTCCATGTCGAACGAGGAGCCCGTAGAGAGAAACATATGGAGCCGGGTCAGATACCCTTCTCCGGTGTCGCGATACCCCATGTAGTACACGATGCAGATATCGTCCGTGCCGTCATTGTCGTAATCCCCGGAGGTAAAGCCGTAGATATGTTCTCGGTAGTAGCTCATGATGCCGTCAGAATCCCACCAGGTCTGCTTGGTGAACGAGGAGCTTCCGTTGGACAGGAACACGTGCAGGAGGAGCCTGCTCGAAGTTTCTGCGTAGAGAACGGCGACGTCTTCGTAGCTGTCGCTGTTGAAATACCCGGAAACCATGCCCACAACCTTGGCTGGATCGTAACCCGAGGTGCTGAGCCACCAGCCGGTGCTGCCGGTCCAGTCAAAATCCTCGCCGGTCGAGAGGAACACGTGCAGACGGCGTGATGCGGAGTAGTTATACATATTAACCACATCATCATTCCCATCGCCATTAACGTCGGCCGAAACCGTTGCAAGTACATCGCTGATATTGTAGTTCGTGCTCATCCACCAGCCGTACTTGCCCTGGAAGTCGAAAGAGCCGCCATTAGACAGGCACATGTGAATCCTGCTCGAAGTGCCGCCGTAATCGTACCAGGTTGCAATGTCGGCGTAATGGTCGCCGGAAGGCCCGCCAGCAGAACCGACCTGATTGTTCCAGATTTCCGTACCCGCGCGGTTGTACACCCGCGTGATGCCATTGTCATCGACCATCCGGCCATACTTGAAGTACTGGGTGCCGCTGAAACGGTCCGATGTCGGAGCACCGAGCGTATCAGGCATCCATACGTACTCACTCTTCGCGGGATTCCAGACCTTACCGAACGAGAACGCATTGTAGAAGCCGCCATACACATAGTAAGCCAGGTTGTTACCAGCATGACCCCATCCTTCAACATCCACCCATGACTCTGGGTCATAGACGATAATGCCTTCGCCGTTCGTACCAAAGTCGTAGCGCTGAGCGTGATAGCTTGTACCTTGCCAGTTAATGTGAATCTTTTGTAGCGCACAACCGACGCCAACTCGTGCACCATTTCTCTCATAGCAGTCTGCAATGAGGTAGGACCATTGCCGGTTCCAGCCGTCATCGGTCCAGCCGGGAGCGTAGGTAGGTAAATCGTTTACCGGACCATAACCTTCGATAGTTATTTCATACGGCTGACGACCTTGGATATATTCGAGATACCCGAGCTGGAAATCCTGCCTGGCATGGCCTGCGCCAAGTTCATACTCGTTGGTAACGGGCATTCCGAAACATCCCGAAGGGCCATCATTTTCCGACCAGCCGTGTCCATAACCATCAGCCCAGAAACCGGTGCGAACGGTATATGCCTGACGGGTGCCGCCCAGGGCATCATATACGATTCCGCTCCGGCTGAAAGTGCCTCCTGAATAGTCTCGGATATAGCAAGTATTGCTGGTATTGTATTCCTCATCATATAGGTTATCAGGGGCCCAGGTTTCGTAGCCACCATACCAGTGGATATCTTGGAGCACTGTACCGAAGTTGGTACTACCGCCGTTGGCCGTGTATTCCAGGTCGATGATGTTGGAATTTTGAGAAGTGCACTGCTGATCTTCGACGGGTACCCCGACATCGTCGAATGAAGTCTGGATACTTGACCCGTTAAGTGTACTTTGAATCTGAAAGTGCACATGATAACCGGTTGAATTGCCGGTAGTCCCACAAGTTCCAATGACCTGGCCCTGTTGGATAAGCTCTCCTCTTCTGACAAATACCTGCTCCAAGTGACACATACGCGCATAGGTCCCATCCGACAATGCCAGAATTACATAATTACCCCATCCACTTGTACAACTTCCACATTGGAAGTAGCATTCTGCCACAGTAGCGTCCATCGGTGCGACAAGCGGATGGTTTATGTCGGACGAACCAAGTATATTGAAGTCCCAGGCATAAGCCATGCCGTACTCCGACCAATGGTCGTAGTCGCCATAGTGTGGAGCGTTGTTCCCTTGTGAACAAGTCCATTGCTCGCCACTCATCATTGGCATTTTGATTCCTGCATTAACAGCCAGTGCTGTCAGCTGAGACATCAAGAACACTAATAGCATCCGTAGCTTCATATGAAGCTCCTTTCTCCTTTGGACAGCCTCTATTCCTGTCCTGTTTGATGTCAAAGAGCATTATTACTCTTTATTTTAGTTTGATTTGTTCTATTATTGATTCAAATATCTGTGATTGAGCTTGAGAGTCGATGGGATAGCTGATCCACATTTCCTCATACATGGTGCCGCTATTTAAGGGCGAGAATAAGTACCGACGAATATTATCTGGTGCGCTATTAGTCGTCGTGCGCGTGGTTTCCACAATACGAGTTGGTTTCTCGTCGATCTTGCCCTGTGTTTCTGAAGTAGTTTGCTCGGTTTCAAATCCAGTAGCACGATTGCTTATAACCATTTCACCCGATACGCGTGAGTCTGTTATTATAATTGTAAATGAAGGGTATGTCGTTCCATTAACTACTGTAGTTGAAACGTATTGTTCCTGAATAGTGGCTGTTGAAGGAATTGCAATGCTAAATGGGACAACATCGTTTGTATATGTAGTCGGCCCACTAATAGTGATTGCCGCGTTCGTATTATCATTACTTACAGAATTCGTATTAGAGGCATTGTTCGTTATTATGGGAATATTAGCATTTGCTCGCTCATTAACATTCAAAGCGACGTTCAAATTATCAGAATTATCATTTTCAGAGCTTGTAAAATACGCATAAATCCCATATCCGGCGATAACCAGGATAGCTACCAATAAAACTGCCCCGAGCGCTCTGGGCATTGGGTTGTTGGCTCTTGGTTGGTTTTCCATAGGTATTGTATTAATAGTCTTATTTCTTCATCCTACCAAACCGGTTAGCTTAGTCAATCCCTGTGAACTCGAATAATTCCCTAAATGGAAAAGAAAATCCGCCGTTCCCGGCGGTTTCAAGAAGAGTGATCCTTGCAATCCTTTATGTCAATCCGGTAAGGATTCTGCCGGAGACATCCTTGATGCGCTGGATTGAGTGAATCAGCATTTCTTTGTCGCCTTTGTAAAGCTGGATATAGTCCGAAAAGGCGGTGTTGGTATCTAGGCCGATAAACTGGCAGACGACATAGGCGACGGCTTCAGCTTCGGTTTCCTTCTGCGTCTTCGATAGCTTTTCGCCGGAGTGATGCAGAAACTCATGAGCCAGTTCGTGGACTTTCACACCGAAATCTTGAGCCGGAGACAAACCGGAACGGATAACGATCTTGCCGCCGGTCGAACAGCCGTCCGCGGGCAAGGTATCCGAATACTCAAGAGTAATACCGTTAGCGGAAATAAAATTACCGAGCATTTCCAGATAACGGGAGGGATCGCCTTGCACCCGGGCGAATTCGGGCAGTTCGGCTCCGTCGGTTTGGCTTACGTCAAAAACGTAAACGGCCTTGAAACCGTTAACTTCGGTGACATTGGAACGGTTGTCATCATCTTCAACCGTTTCTTTTTTGTAAACCAATGGAGCGATGATAACGATGCCGTTTTCGCCTTTTTTGACGAACCGGCCAAGCTTTTTCCAGGTGTGAAATCCGGCGACATGAGTGGCACTCGGCTTCTGAAGAGCGATGAGCAGGATATTGCCGAAGCTGTAGCGATGGAATCTGCTCATCGTCTGAAGGTACTTCTTCAGTTCATCACTCTGACCAGCTTCGAGAGACTCGGTCAATGAAGTGAGAGCGTTTTCAATCAGTTGTTTTGCTTTGTTGTTCTTCATAATGTTTCTCCTTCGTTAAACGGGTTTTTGGTTCCTTCACCCACAGGCAAGAGGAACCCAAAAATCCGCGAGAAGGAGAAATCCCCCTACGGGAACAACTAAGCAAATATGAAATTACGCTCGATTATTAAGCGAGGCCACGATGGTCATTATGTCTGTGAGTCGAACTGATGCGCAGTATATACTTAGGTTAAATACCGGCTTCTGCAATATGACAATACAGATTATACGATTGGATATAGCTGAACTCCGGAGGCAAAGCATTACCTATTAGCAAAGATATTGATGTTTTTGTGATAGTTTCCGGAAACTTGTAATCGCGCGGAAACGTCTGTAGCAGTGCTGCTTCTCTCGCAGTGATGGCTCTATCTTCTACCGGATGCAAGAATCTTCCTTTGGACGGATTCAGGCATCCTCCGGTGATCGTGGACGAATAGTCGTCCCAGGAAAGACGGCCATATATATCGTTAAAGCCAATGTTGTCTTTGTCATGACAAGCCAATGTGAACTCGGGAATGTCCTTTCGACTTCCACCGTTTTTTGGAACAGCTTTTATTCGTCGCATTACATCCGTTGAATGAGTGGCGACAATTCGATGAATTGGATCGTTAGTGTCCGCAATTGACTCCAAACCGCCGATTGCGTCTCTCACCGTTACTTTCTCTTCGACGGGCTCAGGAAACTCAAGTTTACCGAGCAGCGAGCCGATCAATACCAGACGTTTGCGTCGCTGCGGAACACCGTAATCTTGAATATTGAGAATTTCCACTTGCGGCTTGTACCCCAAGTTGTCAAGCTCCTTCACAACTCGCTTAAACAGGTAATAATTGACCAAACCCGGAACATTCTCCATCATAATTGTCAGCGGCTTGAGTCCCTTAACAAATCGCAAGTATTCCAGAACTAGACTGTTACGTGTATCTCTTGTACTTCGCTTTCGGTTCAATCTTCGGACGGAGGAAAATCCCTGGCACGGTGGGCAACCAGCAAGCAGGTGGAGCGTTTTTCCATTTATCACAGATTTGACTTCAGATATTTTGATATCACGAATATCCCTGTCAAAAACATGTGTTTTGGGATGATTAAGTCTGTAAGTTTTTATGGAATCCGAATCGTTATCTAAGGCCGCCACAACCGAAAAACCGGCCTTTCTCATTCCTTCTGAAAGACCACCACATCCGGAGAATAAATCCATGGCGTAGTATTTGCTCATACTCATCCCGTAGTGGAAAAAAAGTTATTTAACATCGTATCAAAAAGTTCCTTCATTGAGGACGGATAATCCGGTACCCCGTAACCTCCCAACACCGAGAAGATGTGTTGCATTACCGGGGTCAGGAATGGTTCCGATAGTGAGCACATTTTCACAGTACCCGTCCACGACGCATATTTGAGTGGCGTGTTCTTTCTTTCTTTAAGAGTCATGTCCTTGACGATCTGAGGAATGGGAATACTTAGCGTCTTGATTTCTTTAGGCACAACCACAAAATTCTTGTAATCCGAGCCGAGTTTCAGAAACGGCAAAATGAACGGACCTTCCGGTAAGCCATCTATATTGCCCGTTAGATGCTTTATCCGATGTTGTTTTAGGTTGTCATCATTGACGCATATGGTAAGCATCTCTTTCAGTTTCGAGTTCGACACCTCAAGCGCATTAAGCGGAAGTACATTTATCAGACCCAGATTCTTATGCCAAAATCTTGCCAAATCACAGTCGGCCGATACAACCATGAAGTGTTTACTTTCAATTTCGACGATATCGCCTCTTCTGACCATTCCGTCAAAGTCGCCAATTGCTGATTCACACGGTAAGTATAACCGATAAGACCATATCCGTTTTAGTAATTCCTTATCGACGGCTGCGCCCTGTTGCCCTTGATTCGGCACGTCAAGATTAGGCAATTCGGACGTCGTCAGACCCGACCTGAATCTCTCTGCGACAAAATCCACCAGGTCTCTTTTGTCGCCGGAATCTTCCATGTTGAGATAGTTCTTTAGTTCATTCAAGGTAGCCCTGCCTAGGTCGGACAAAACACCATCCATTACTTGCATGGTCATCCTTCGAAGCCGTCCGGCAAATCGGAATGAGAAATTGCCGTCATATAGTTCTTTGGCCTTGGTAATGAGAGCATTGGACTGTTCTTCCTCATTCTTTGTCTTGTCCAGAAAATGCAGCCTTTTCTCGAATTCCTTAAACTCGGGCTTACCCAACACCGCGGTTATCTCGTCTTGCTTATCGGCACCGGAGAAAATGAAAATCAAACAAAAGGTGCTCTTAAGAATCTGGAGTAATATATCTTCCGAATTGGTACCTGCTCCAAGTCCAACTCCGGGATAGTCCCAATCATACACTATGATGTCAAACCGGATGAGCCCGTCTTTTAGACTATTTATCAATAAGGACGGATTGGTTAAACCGTAGACCTCCCACTTATGACTTACTTGGTCTTCTTCTTTCTCATCTAATAGCGTTTTGATCAGATTCTTAACAACTTCGTCCGTCCACTGTTCTTTGGCAATGAGATAAGCCAAGTTTGAAGAGTTAAGGAGGTCCGTATCCCTCATATGTTCTGCAGCGGAAGCTGGAATTTTGTCGTCTATTACGCATATTGAATACTGCATACTATTTGTTCCCTTCCGTCTCGCGACTGTCAGGGACGCGGCCGAAATCCAACGTAAACTGTGCGCCCGCCATATTTTTGATACGATCGCGCTGACTGGTCAGATATATATCCCCTTTCATTTGCTGCATGTAATAGCGGCAAATATACAGTCCAAGGCCGCTGGGCGGGATCCGCATGCTATATCCGGGCTGAAACAGGTATGGCATAATCACGTCGCCGATGCCCGGACCTGAATCGGCCACCGTGATCATACGGTTGGACTCATCTATTTCAATAACTATTGATCTGTCCTCTATTGTGACGGTTTTCAACCAGTACCAGCTATTGTCGATGAGGTTTGAAAATATTTGGATAACCGCTCCATACCTTCCATAAACCGAAAAATCTTGGTTTCCGCCAATCTTTATTTTTATAGATGCCTTTTCGAGCTTGGAGCGATTGATATCAATCGTATATCGAATTGCCTTAAGCACACCGAATTGTGTCGGTGATTCGGTTTTTATGGCACGAACGGGACCCAAACGCCTTAATTCCGATTGAAGAGAGGCTGACGCCTTTTTGAGTTCGTCTAGTTTTTCTTTACTGGGTTGTTTTGCCTTGAGAAGTGTTGTCACTCCGTAGTAAAAGTTCGCGGCAATTTTGGCGATTTCATGCACCGATACGGCAACCGCCATACCGTATCCGGCCTGTTCGGTAAGCAAGTCCTGGGATTCTTGCAAGAGCTTAATACTCTTTTGAAGGTTTCTGAGTGAGGTAGAGAGGCTTACCAATCTGTCTTCACGCTTCTCCACTCCGCCCATTGAACCGAGTATATTGTATGGGTCTTTGTCAATCGGATAGTTATCCTTAATGCCGTCTATAACTTTTGCGCCCTGCTTGGCATAATCGGCTAACAATTTGGGGTCTCGCACTACACTTTCAGTGAGCTTGCCATACTCCTCGCGTTTTCCAATAAACCTCACCTCAATAATGGAAGAGATAATGCTGCGAACCAATTTTGTGAGGTCGCTAAACGCCCTGTTGCCGATAAGGCCTTCGCGATCGGTCTTGTCAACAAGATGAATATTTTGAGTTTGGTCGACTTCGAGATTACCAATCATGTTATAATAGGACATTCGAAAGCCTTGCTTGATGTGAGTTTTGCTAAGGTCAAGCCAGTCCGTCTCCGCACCCCACTCGGCGGGAAAAATGTTAAGGCCGTCTCTGAATATCGAGATGCCTCCAAATTTCGTCAAGTAGTCTATGAAGTTCTTTCCGTCGGGACCGGAGACGGTAACCCACGGAGTCCTCCTGTACCAAACGTCAATATGTAAAAAGAACTGCCCGCAAGCAGGTGTCCGTAGCGAGGCTCCTTTTCCCAAATCAGCCCAGTAATCCGCCTCAAATTTTCGGAGATCGACATTTTTTTCCTTAAAAGTCTCTCCCGGCATCGGAACCGAGCGTGGCGGATTGAATTTGAGTTCGTATTGTAGTGCACCCCTTTCATCCACCAATCCATCGAATGAGAAGGTCGCCGGAAACTGATCGACCGGGCTGTCTGTCGGAAGTTCTCCCAGTTGGGGGCACTCCAAAAATGCATTGAATCCAGTTGTCAGCGATTGTTTACCAGGGGACGGATGTGGCGAATTGAGACCTATCACCGACCGATGCAATTCCTCAATTGTGTCCTTGTCCCAATAAAATCCTTCGCGGCCACCGTAAATTACCAATTGCGTACCGGAGTTTGTCGACCCGTAGTCACGGGACGGTGATTGTCTGGTCAAAGCAATGCCTACTTTTTCCAGATCCGTAACTTCATTTGGTCTGGTATTGAAGTCATCCCAATCCACTTCAAGAATATATTCATAATCCAGATCACTGACTTTGGTTTTTAGCATTAAATGCTTACCAAGTCTGTGTGCGGCGAATCGGCCGACTCCCTTTTCTCCGAGAGGAATTCGACCTCCGCGTTCCTTTTTAAGCTCTGAAATCAGTCGGTCAAACGTACCCAGCTTGCCGGACTTGGCCGCCTTTTCACGCTCATGTTTGATTTGCTCTTTTACGACGGTTTTGATTGTTGACGCGGGACGAAGCCACCCATGTTCGATAACTTCACGCGTCATTCCCGAACCATCATCCTCAATTATGATTACAGGGCCCGGCAGTTTGGGATATTCCAGTTCGGATTTGTCCAAGCTTCCAAGAGAAGGCACATTTTCGATCCGTATTCGACAATAAGAGGCACCGGCATCGTAGGCGTTCTTAATCAACTCAAGTATGCCAACTTTTTCTGAACCGATAAGTTGCTCTCCCAAGACCCGCACTAAATGAGCATCAGCCCGAAAGTTAAGGATTACCTTCCCATCCAAGCAGATTTCCTCAAACAAACCCGCTGGGATTTGTCTCACGGCATTCTGTGAATTGTAGTACTTGGATTTTACTTCTCGGATATTCCCCTCCAAGTCTTTCAGCGGGACAGGTTCCGCAAAGGCTTTGTAATCATCAACTTCCACAAAATAATGACCATGCTCTCGTTTGTCTTCTTTCGGAGCTTGTTTGATCTTGCCACACCCAAAATAGACGCCTTGCCCGCCCGATCTGGTAGGCTCATAGTAAATGAACTCTACCGGTAGATTTTTGAATTGTCCCAAGTACTTCTTTGGAAAGTGATACGCACGACCGATGAAGTCGTTGTATCCACTTTCTTCCCTAGACTGTACCAGAACTAAATAGTTTTCTTTCATAAATTTCTCTTGTTTATTTCTCTTCATGCCCTTGAGTCCACATATTTCCAAAGGTACCAACAGGCAATCGTGCGAAACGGTCTCCATCTATCGGTGATCAGATCAATTTCGTCTTCTCCACAATATTCGTCGCCATAAAGCTTTTTAATCGCATTTATAATTCCTTTGTCGGTAGAAGGAAACACATCAGGACGGTGTAGAACGAACATAAGATACATTTGTGTCGACCAAGGACCAATCCCTTTCACCTGAGTGAGCACCTCTGTAATACGCTCATCTGACATGTTGGACAATCGCCTTAGCCTGATTGAGCCATCTTCAATCTGGTGAGTCAGTTCACGAATCGTCTTGGTCTTAGCTTTAGAAACACCAACATTGAACAAGGCTTCATCATTGATTGTGGAGATTCTATCCGTCGTGATCGTTTGGTTACCCATTGCCTCTTTTAGATGCTGGAAAATAGTGGCAGCGGCTTTGCTCGACAACTGCTGCCCGACGATAATACGAACCAGTGACTCAAACGAATTGTTGCGCCTGTAGACCTTGTAAGGTTCGACGTCTCGTATGATTGTCGAGAGAATCCGGTCTGAATTCTTCAAATGTCGAATCGCGTCAATAACTAATTTGCGCTCTTTCGTCATCCTTGTTTCTCTCTGGTTCTTCTGGTCTTCCAAACTGCCATGATTTGCGGAAACCGTTCCCTCAAATCATGCTCCCAATATCTAAATATTTTCCAGTCATGGTTTTTGTAATATCGTGATACTTCTCCGTCTCTTCTTCTATTTCGCGATATTTTCTGTTTCCAAAACTCTTTTCTAGTTTCGGGTAGCTGACAATGTTTCTTGCATCCGTGCCAAAAACAGGAGTCGAGAAATATCACTATCTTGCGAGACTTGAGGAGAATATCCGGTTTGCCGAAGTAGCCTGAGGGGTTTTTGCGATATCGATATCCGAGTTGCCAAAGAGCTTTGCGAAAATCCACTTCCATTTTGCTGTCGCGATCTCTTATGCGCGACATGATCTCGCTTCTCTTAGTTTTACTTACCTTGTCCATTCACTAGTTTATCTCCCAATCCTTCGGTAAAGTGATCTTGTCGTATCCCCGGCTCAACATAAACGGTTTCAATTCCGTACTTGAAGGAAATTCCGCCACGAATTCATTCTCCACATCCCTAAGAAGGGTTTTCCCCAGTTTGTCGCGATACTTTCCGCTCAAACAAAGATTATACCAATCATCAAGATCGCTCAAAGTTATTATACCCTTGATTCTTTCTCCCCAGCCAACCTGGGCCAGAAGTGACTCAATCGCCTTCTTCTCCGAATCCAAACACACTATTACAATTCTGTCGGCGACTATGTCTCCCGCGATATCTTCAACAACCTTGGGGGTCAGAGAAAGATGTTTAACCTGAAAAGCGACGCCGAAATTCGACCACATATCCAATCCACGATCCGCCGCGTTCGTCACCCCGACACGATAGAGTGCTGCCGGAACCACCGCTTTGGGATTCTCGTCGTCGATACCAAGCACCATGCTCAGAAAAGGTCCGAAGTCCCGCAAAATCTCTTTGTCTTCATTCAACACTTCAACGGTAATCTGAGCCTTCAACGCTCTGACAATTGAGGTGAACAACGCGTAAACGAAAATCTCATACATTTTGTCCACACTGCGACGCAATCCCGGACTGTTCTGAAAGAGCAAAACGACTTTTTCCAAAGAGAATTCCGAAGGTGACGAATCGTGAATGTGTTTCTGAATGTCATATACTGAGCCCAGTCGATGCTCAAGACATTTGTAAACGTACGCCTCCACGAACCCCTTTCCGGCTTTGTTGAGTTGCCCCAAACGCGCGAGAAGTTTTGGTGGCATGGCGTTGGCTTCGAAAACGTTGTCTTGGTATTTTTGGCTTGACGTGCTTTTTCTTCCCACCAATCGCAACGACACAGCGTCGCGCCACTTCTTGGACACGTTTCTGTATGACTCCAGGTCTTCCAAATCCCAACCGTCTTTTGATCTATGTTGGAACAAAATCTCCGCAATTTGAATCGGCTTGTATAAGTGCACGCGCGATTTCCTGATAATCGTGTCCAACGCCTTCTTTGCTTTATCAGTGGGCATAAATTCTCTGTGCTTGTACGGTCGCGAAAATCTCGGCTTGATACATTTCGCTCACCGGTTTTGAATTAAGCGCTTTTACCAACTCCTTCGCCACGGCTTCTATCTTGGGAACCACGACGCTGTTCCCCGCTTGCTTGCGAACCTGAGTATCGTTGACCACTATCTTGAATGAGTCGGGGAATCCCTGAAGCCTCAGCATCTCTCTCGGAGTCAAACGTCGCCTCCCGTTAACGAGCAAATAATTATACGAAGCGTTCGCTCTCAACGCGCATGAAAACGGATGAATGCCTATATTACCGGATTTATTCTCGTGCCAAACAGTGGGTTCTTTGGGAATCGTCTTGACTCGTTTCTTCAACTTGTTCTTTATATGGTCGGATATGAAGAACTTCTCACTCACTTTCTCGTCCGGCTCGAGGATTTCAGCCAAGGATCGCTTCGTGATGCCGCTATTGCCGTTCGGAAATTGGAAAGGCCGATTCTGGTCGAATCCCACTAAAACCACCCTTTCCCGTTTCTGGGGCACTCCGAAATCCAGTCCATTGAGAACCTTGTAATGGACGAAATAATCGAGTTTTTCCAGGTGGTCCAAAATCACTTTGAGAGTTCGCCCTTTGTCGTGCGAGGTCAATTGTCTGACGTTTTCAAGAAGAAACGCTTTTGGGCGTTTCGCTCTTAGAATTCTCTCTATTTCAAAAAACAACGTTCCTCTGGTGTCCGCAAAGCCCAAACGTTCACCTATGATACTAAAGGCTTGACAAGGAAATCCGGCGGCTAAAATGTCGTGATCTGGGATATCGTCGGCATCAACCTTCATGATGTCGCCGACGGGTCGATCTCCGAAATTCGCCTCGTAAGTGTCCTGACAAGACTCGTCCCACTCGCTGGAAAATACGCACGTTCCACCCGCTCTTTCCAGAGCCAGGCGAATACCACCGATGCCGGCAAAGAGGTCGATGAATGTGTATTTCTTTTTGCTCATGTGGCCCTTCAAAATTACTACGCCCAGATACAATTCCAGCGCGTCATAAACAGTTTATCGCATTTATATATTATACAATGTTTTAAGTCAATTCGCAAATCACTTTTTTACTATTCATTACTCTGCATGCAGATAGAACGACGTCGACAACGTTTAAGAAAAAAAGGCGGAACAGTAGTCCCGCCCGGAAAGAGCAAAAAATCCGATATAGCCGTTAATCATCTCTGCGGGCCGATAATCGCGCTTTTTACGATTCAACTAACGAACAATGGCCGGATCAGTCGCTTTTGTAATCAGGCTCTTCCCCATATGCAGATCATCCTCCGAGAGTTCGGACTGATAATCCTCAACTATCTTTCTGATCCAAGCAAGCAAGTCAGGGGCCGCGGATATTAGCACAGCATCCTCGGGGCTGAGATTCCAGTCCTCGTAATCAAGAATGGCGGTGCCGCTGGCATCAGAGAGTACTCCAAAGTCAGTCCATTGCCAGGGACCTTCGGAGTGTTTATTTGTATCTGGCATGTTAAGACCTTTCGTTTTCCGTTTATAGAATCAGTGAATTCTCCATTCAGTCAGATTGGCGGGATTCACGTTAACAATCAAATTCCAGTCGCCGTCTCGCGTGACGGTCGTTTCCTTATAGCCCGGATCCAACAAGGCAAAATTCGGGGTTTTGTGCTTTAAGAGCTCTTTGCGTGTCCTGGGTTTGTTTAATTCCAGTATATCCAAAAGATAACCGAGGCGCTTGATTACGGCTCCGTTTTTCAGCTTCAGGGAATAGTTCAATAGCTTTTCATGGTCAAGCTCTTTGCGTCCGTTCCACAGACCTTTGACCACTTCTACGATTTCGCCGCAATAGCGGGGCTGATCCAGACAGTCGATGATGGCTTTTTCCTTGTCGGCGACTGATACCTTCAAGTTGCCGACCCAGTGGTCTTCATATCCGAAAAACTTGTTATTTTTGAGCTTGATGAATTTTATCATCATCCCCTGCATTTCCAGGGGTAGCTTGGTCTTCTGCGTGGCGACAAAAATCGTTTTGGACGGTTGTTCGGTCCAACCGTAAAAAGACAGAGCTGTCCAGTAGCTCAGGTAATATGGCTCAATCAACTGCGAAGCGATGACAATACCCTCTTCGGTGTACTGCCCTGCCTTCCAAGCTTCCGGCGGTATCAGCAAATATTTGGCCTTCTCGATGCGCTGGATTTTCTTTTTCTCAGCCAGTCTATGAATGATCTGTGACGCTTCGGTATTACTGATATTGAGCAACTGCGCGGCTTCGGCTACCGTGAACACTCCAAGCCCTTTGCTGCCGATAGTAGCAATTAGTTCGGTCTCTTTTGGCCCCAGTCCTGTCATTTTTTTTCGATTAACCATTATTGCTTCTCATGCAATAATAATAGAACAAATAAATACCGATTGTCAAGGAAAAAAATCGCTACTTACTGGATATAGTATTTCTCGAAAGTTTTGTCGTTTAATATTGGGAATGGTGGCTCAGACATTCTTGTCTGAGCGCGCAGACAGGAATGTCTGCGCTACCACTTATGGGAAATCATAATTTATAATTCGCCATACCAATCGCGACAATAATTTCGAGAACCAATATAGAGAAAAAACGGGTTTCGATATGAAAATCCGTTTACAT
>JBFMFJ010000002.1:0-33675 GCA_040752235.1 Candidatus Zixiibacteriota bacterium
GGAAAGGGTGTTATCACCGCTTCACTTCTGGAAAAAGTGATCCCGATTTGCCGCGAGAAAAATGTTTTCATCGGCGTCGATCCGAAGGAAAGTCACTTTTTCAGATATAAAAGGGTTTCGGTCGTGACACCAAATCATCATGAGGCTGGTTTTGTTGCGGGCAGAAGAATAAAAAACGACCATGATCTGCGTGATGTCGGCACATATCTGCTGGAGAAACTGGAATCCGATTCGGTCCTGATTACGCGCGGCGAAAAAGGAATGGCCCTTTTCAGCAAGGGCGGGGAAATAGACTATTTCCCGACCGTGGCAAAGAAAGTCTATGACGTTACCGGAGCCGGCGACACCGTTGTGGCCGCTTTTGTCTCGGCCGTAGCGGCCGGGGCCACACTGAAAGAAGCGACCGAAGTCTCCAATTGCGCCGCCGGGATTGTCGTCGGCGAAGTCGGAACTGCGACCGTTTCAAAATCGGCATTAACAAAAGAATTGAAACACAGCTTCGCCAATGGCGATGATTTCGCGGGGTAAAGAAATGAATGACACTATCAGGAATTTCGTAAATTCAAAGAACATTGCCCTTTTCGGTGTCTCATCTTCGGGCAAAAGGTTCGGCGATATCGCCTATAAGACTCTTCGCGACAACGGCTACAAAGTCATGGCGGTTCATCCGACAATTGAGACTTTTGAGGGCGATAAAGTATATTCCGGCATTTCGATGTTCCCGGACAAGGCCGAGGCGGCCCTGATCTGCATAAAGCCCGACAGGGCCGAAACTGTCATGGATGACATAATCGGCAGCGGAATAAAAAGAATTTGGTTCCAGCAGGGGGCCGATTTCGGGAAATCGATCGAGAAGGCCCAATCCGCCGGTATGGAGGTTGTTCACGGGAAATGCATCATGATGTACGCCGAACCGGTCAAAGGCATCCATTCCTTCCACCGCTGGTTGTGGAAGCTGTTCAGGAAATATTAGAATCTGTTTATGTTGAAAATCAAATAAGATCAGCGTAATAATAACTAAATCTGTGCCCCACCCCTTGGGGTGGGAGTTCTTGAAAAAAATGCCGAACCTGAAGCATTTTGATGGATTTGGCACCATTCGATTCGTCACCTTCTCATGTCACAAACGACTTCCTCTTCTCTTCGATGAAAAAGATATTTTGATATTCTTAAAACATTTATCTGAAATAAAAGAAAAATATTCCATTAAGTTATTTTCCTATGTGATAATGCCCGAACATATACACTTGGTCATGCTGCCAAAAGATACTGACAGAATCGGATTAATCATTGGCGAATTAAAATCTTTGCCTGGACGAGCCATCATTGACCGCTGGCGGCATATAAATCACCCTCGCCTGATCGACGTCAAAGTGCTCAGAGATGGCAAGGCCAAATACGCCTTCTGGCAGAAGCGTTGTTTTGATTTTAATTGCCGAACCAGAGAAAGGGCAATCGAAAAAATAAATTACTGTCACAAGAATTCGGTTACTTGAGGGCTGGTAGAAAATTCCGAAGACTGGAAATGGTCGAGTTACGAATGGTATCTGGATAAAAGAAAAGGTATTATTGAAATAGATACTTTGGAGCTGTGAGTCCCACCCCGAGGGGTGGGGCACAGTTTCCTGAAGGCCATTCAAAAAACACTAAAATCAATGTGCTTAAGAAATTATTTTTAGCCATTCTAGTTACTAAGAATCCGACGTACTTGGCTCAAAATCACAATTTCTCTGTACGGAAATCGAGTTTATATCAAAATCTCAGAAAACAAATCAATTACAGCAGCGAAACATGCATTTTGCACCTTTTTTCTCTTGACATAATGGCATGACATATCTACATTAAAGCAGAATCGCATTATCATAAATCAAAGCGTGACACCCTGACACTGACATCTTTGATTTTCTCCATTTGATCATCAGATCAAATTCAACAGCGGGTCGGCTTCTGTTATCATAATGTCTATTTAGATAGAATTCAAAATGTCTTAGCCTGGTCGGCAGGATTTTGGACAACTCACGTTTTCGAAGGATATAAGTGAGATATCCGACGGAGTGGTGTCCGGCATCGTCATCGAGTTGTTCGCGGCCTTATAATTATTCGGATTCTTTTCGGTTTGAGCTGTCGGACTGAATGACATGCCGCCAGCGCCGGCAATATTTAATGGTGGGGTAATCTTTTTTTCGCCGGGAGATAATGCCTATGGATCAAATCTAAGTCAACTTCGACAGTATTAAAGAACCATGAGTAATTTAATCACTTGAAGGAGGATCTATCATGAGTGACAAATTAAAGAGAATGACCGGTTTGTTTCAGGTTTGTTACCAGAACGGCAAAGAAATGCCGGGGGCGCCTTTACTAAAGCTTAATCTGGGAGTCTATACGCCTGAAGAAACGGTGTCCGGTATAGGTCATATCACGCAGGCTACCAGGCCGCCATTGAATATCGGGGTGCGTTTGCATGGTCATTACACCTACATGTGCGTCATGCCTCGAAACTGCCATATCCTCGTCACTGCAACCGGTTACGCGCTGACCAGGTGGCCGCTGCATGGAGGAATAGGTCCGGTCCTTCCACCCACCTTTGAAATGAGGATGGTCCTGACTGAGGACTGGAAATCCGGAACGGCCAATTTCAAATACACCGACGCCAAGGGCCGGTGGCATGAAATTAAGGACGCCCCTGTAAAACAGGTCCCCTGCAACACAATTTAGTAGGTGAGATACAAGAGAAGCGCGGAGATTTACTTCGGATAATTCCGGAGCCTACGATTGAAACGGCATTCCCAAACCTGCCGGGGAATGTCGTTTTATATTGGTGGAACACCGTCATCAAGGTTTCGAAATTCTAATCTTGCCAATTTATAAAAAAACACCATAATTGAAATTTATATATGTAACCTGCAACTCCCACCCCGAGGGGTGGGGCACAGATTAATAGAAACGGAAAACCCAAATATGGCATCACCCAAAAAAATATACAAAAATATGAATTCGCCGGCGGTAAAAAATCTGCTTAAAAATCTTCGCCGTGCTAAAAAGAAAATTGTTTTTACCAACGGCGTCTTTGACATCATGCATTTCGGGCATATCGATTATTTAAAAAAGACAAAAGCTCTTGGTGATGTCTTAATCGTAGGACTCAACACCGACCGTTCAGAGAAGAAGTTCAAATCAAAAGATAGGCCGGTGCAGAATCAAAATGACCGCGCCGCAATCTTGATTGCGCTGGAAGCGGTCGATTACGTTATCATGTTCTCCGAAGAAACTCCGGCCAAATTGATAAGTATTGTCAAACCGGATATTCTGGTAAAAGGCGCCGACTATAAGATTTCCGAAATCGTCGGGGCGGACTTCGTGATGTCTTATGGCGGCAAAGTAAAACGTATTAAACTGGCCAAAGGGCGCTCGACTACCGCCATAATCAAAAAGATAAAAAAGATGAAGAATGTCTGATTATGATTAAAGCATCGGACACGGTCGAGGATCTGCTCAAGCTATATCCGGAAATTGATGCCTATTTGATTCGGAAAGGCATCCGCTGCGTTGTCTGCGGCGAGCCGGTCTGGAGCACAATCGGTGATTTGATCGAGAACAAGGGGCTGGATGTTGAGAAAGTCATCTCTGAGCTGAATGAAAAATTTTCATCGAATAAATAAAATTCTGATTTAAAATAAAAACAGGATACCAGTTTGCATCCTGTCTTCTATAAATAAGTACAACCTAAAATTTGCGACTGCCTCGCTGAGTCAGCGGCATGCCCTTTTTACACAAGGGACACTCATCCGGTTCCCAGGCATCCGCGGAAACCGTCGCCAGCGGCTTGAAAGGATGATCGAATTTAACTTTGCCGCCGGAACGGTCAAGAAACTCACCTATTCCGACAATGTTCGCCTTGTATTGCTTCACCAGTTCGATGACTTCGAAAATCGAGGTGCCGGTGGTCAGGACATCATCCACTATCAGCACCCGGGTGCCTTCCTCGATAAAGAACCCGCGTTTGAAGACTCTCCCCTTTCCGCCTTCGGCCGCCTCGGCATAAATGGAATCGATCCCCAGATACTTGGCGACCTCATAAGCGATTATAATGCCGCCGGTGGTCGGCCCGACAACGAGTTCGACATTGTCGTTCTCGAATTTTTTGGCCATCTCGATGCAAACCTTTTCGCACATGCGCGGCTGCCGGAGAATATTGAATTTTTCATAGTAGATATCGCTGTGCTTGCCGGAAGTGAGTTTGAAATGTCCTTCCAGGAGGGCATTGGATTCCCTGAAGATGTCAAGAATATTGGTCTGACTCATTTTAGTCTCCGGTGATGATGGCCACCGCCGCGGCCATTTTTCTTTCATGAGTAATAGATACTTTTACTTCTTTGTCGAGAATTTTCTCCCGCACATTATCATCGAGATGCACATAAGGCTTGCCGTACAGATCATTAAGGATTTGTATGTCACGAAGATGCACGCCGGAATCAAGAAACGTGCCCAGCGCTTTCATTACGGCTTCCTTGGCCGCAAAGCGTCCGGATAAAAATTGTATCTTATTATGCTTTTCCCGATAAAGAATACGTTCTTCTTCTCCCAGGACACGCCTGGCGAATTTATCCCCCCATTGATCAAGCGCCTTACGAACGCGGTCAATTTCAATCAGGTCAATACCAACCGAGTAAATCATAGTTAAGTATAACTCCCTAGGTTCCGATTTAATTGATAGATAATAATCAATTATGTTTTTTTTGGCAACTGAATGAAAAAATAGATTGCTATAAATTTTAATATCGTATAATTTATATCAGATTGTTGGAGAGAGGAAGATTTGAAAAATCTCTAACAACTCATTAATGAAGGTCGTCTCTTCTCGGCTGCGCTGACGCCGTGACCCACCCTCAGGATGGTAGCGAAGGCAAGATGACGGAAGTGGCTGTAAAAACCCTTTACCGTAAGGAAATGAGGAGTTTTTTCAAACAATTTACTCTCTCCTTCTTTTATGTACGGAAAAAATCTGATTAGATCCGTGGAGCAGAATGGAGAATCGGCTGAATCTCGGCATCGGTGATTGACCGGCGCGTCAGCATAAAGTAGCATTCAAATCCGCTTGATATTAAATATAACCGGCGCGGTTCGATTTCAACAAGACCGCTTTCCCGTTTCCCCCCGGGAAGCTCCGAAAATATATTCAATACCTCATTCATATTTTTCAGAATGGCGGAGAACTGCTTGTTAAAATTCTCGGAGACTCTTGAATCGATAAAGCGCCCTTCGTTATCGAGCCTGAAGACATGCTCAACGCCGTTGATTCCGGCCAGGGCATCATAGACCGATGATGACGGCGGCTCAGGCCTGGTCGCCTTGAAGGTGACATCATCGGAATAGTCCTTGCTTTGGATAACTTTAATTACTTCGAGATGCTGCTTGCGAAGCATCGATTCGACTTTTGTCTTCTGCTCAAAAGTCTCAATCGGGGAATGAAGATCCTGCTGAATTTTATGAATTACCTGTCCGTTGGAAATGACCGATGTGGTCAGCCGCGGATTGGGACGGAAGGCGTACTCAGTCTGTATTTGTATTTCCTTCGTACCTTTGACAATACGAGAGGTTCTTCCGGCCGGTATATAATCTGCTTGCGCCATAAATAAAATAACTCCGGAGGAGGTATAGTCTTATACCTCCCCCGAAATTATATCGGCACAATTAGCATTTGGAATAACCGCAGGATCGACAAAGAATACATCCTGCTTCATGTTCGATACGCCCGCCGCAGTCGGGACAAAACTCGGAAGAAATATCCAGATCACGGATAATTTCTTTTCCCTCACCGAAATGAGTGTGCAAAACATGCGCAATAGCATCGGGAATTGATGAAATTAAAGCCCCGTTGCCAAAAACCGGTGTCGAGCCGCCGATGCCTTTCAATTGCTTGATAACCATGTCGACCGGCACCCCGGAACGGAAGGCCAGCGAAATCAGCCGGCAGATAGCCTCGGTATCGGCCATGGTGGAATACCCCGACTTCCCGATCTGGGCAAAAACCTCGAATGGTTTGCCGTCAAGGACATTGACGGTAACATAAAGATTGCCATAACCGGTTTTGATTTTTTCGGTTATGCCCGGAAGCGTCTGCGGACGGTCTTTGACATTTCTTTTGGCCCCGATTTTGGACTCCTCGGCGGCGCCCGGATCAGCAGTGGCTCCGGTTGAGAGCACCTGTTCGGCGCGGCTGCCATCGCGATAAATGGTTATTCCTTTGCAGCCAAGTTTATAAGCCAACAGGTATGCATCCTCAACATCTTTCAATTCGGCTTCGCGCGCCAGATTGATAGTCTTGGAAACGGCGTTGTCGGTGTGTTTCTGGAAAGCAGCCTGCATCCGAACATGCCACTCCGGTGTGACATCATGAGTCGTTACGAATACCTTCCGGACATCTTCCGGGATTTCCTCGATATCGGCAATGGAATTATTCTTGGCGATTGTTTCCATCAATTCTTCCGAATAGAATCCGCGTGCTTTGGCGACCCGCTCGAAAATCGGATTGACCTCAAGCATCCGGGTTTTGTCCATGACGGTCCGGACATAGGAGACCGCAAAAAGCGGTTCGATGCCCGAGGAACAGCCGGCAATGATGGATATTGTCCCGGTGGGAGCAATAGTCGTTACGGTCGAATTCCGCATCTTGGAGCCTTCACCGTCTTTATAGAAAAATGACTTGGACCAGTTCGGGAAGACTCCGCGCCGCTCGGCCATTCTCTGGGATTCATCATGGCCCACCTTGTTGATTCGCGACATCACCTTTTCCGCCAGGTTCAATGCTTCCTGAGTGTTATAAGGGATTCCCAGAAGAATCAGCATATCCGCCCATCCCATTACACCAAGACCGATCTTGCGGTTTTCCTTGGTGTGGAAATCAATTTCAGGAAGCGGATACTTGTTGGCCTCAATAACATTGTCGAGGAAATGAACGCAGGTTCTGACTGTCTTGTCCAGTTTTTCCCAATCGACTTCATAGCGGGATAACTCGTGAGGCGAATTAAGATCCACCACCGCCCTGACCATCTTGCTGAGATTAAGCGATCCTAGATTGCAGCTTTCGTAAGGCAGCAGTGGCTGCTCCCCGCATGGATTGGTGGATTCATAAAGTCCCACCCTGGTAACCGGATTGCCGTCGTTCATCCGGTCGATAAACATCAATCCCGGTTCCCCCGTCCGATGTGCATGCTCGACTATTTTATCGAAGACCTTACGGGCATTGAGGTGTACCGACTGACCATCCTTGACATAAGTAGACCCGGTGCGCGGATCGATTAATTCATACTGGCCGTTCCCCTCCACGGCCCGCATGAAGGCATCGGTTATGGCAACCGAGATGTTGAAATTGGTCAGTTCTTTAAGGTCATCCTTGCAGGATATAAATTCCATGACATCGGGGTGATCGACGCGCAGGATTCCCATATTGGCGCCGCGCCTGGTTCCACCCTGTTTGACCGCTTCGGTGGCCGAATTTATGACCCGCATAAAGGAAATAGGACCGGAGGCAACACCTGATGTCGAAGCGACCACAGCATTTCTCGGTCTTAGCCGTGAAAAGGAAAAGCCGGTTCCGCCGCCTGATTTATGAATAAGGGCGGTATGTTTGACGGCATCGAAAATTGATTCCATCGAATCACCGATGGGAAGGACAAAACAGGCCGACAGCTGACCCAGCGGGCGTCCGGCATTCATCAACGTCGGTGAATTCGGCATGAATTCCATCCGGCGCATCATTTCATAAAATTTCCCCTCGATGGCCCGAACTTCATCGGCGGAGGCTCCGTATTTTTTTTCCGGCTCAGCGATAGCTTTTGAAACGCGGTGAAATAACTCATCGGGGGTTTCGACGATATGCCCGTCGTCATCCTTTTTCAGGTAGCGTCTTTCCAATACCTTTATGGAATTTTCAGTTAACTCGAAATCCTTATTTTCTTCCATGATTGCTCCTGATCCTCTATAAGACTGGCTGATTGGTTGTGACTATATCCAAATAAGACTGCTCACATTGGACAGCCATTTTTAAATATCGGTTTATTGAGCGTGAATTTTCAATGATCGGCTGCAGAACTGCTTCGCAATTGCGGATTCGGCCATATTCGGCATCCTTAATTATGGCTGTCAGTTCCGCCGCTGGTTTGAGAATAATATCTGTCATACTTCTTTCCATACCGATTGCAGCAACTTCCAAAATAAATATAACCTTATATACTTCAAGACATTATCACATTTTTTATTCTTTTTCTTAAAAGCGCACGAATCTCCACGGCAAGAATCCGCAAATCTTGCACAAGTAACTGTAATTTAACAATTTACGCGGTATGATCCAAAATCGGATCTTCTTCCCGACCCTTCTTCAAAGCGGTGTGCAGACTAAAGAAAAATACGAATCAAGTCAACAAAAAAAAGCAAAATATTTAAAATAAATAACAATATCTTGTGCCTCAATGTCTTAAAATATCGTTATGTTGTATAAAATCGCCTGAATTGAAAATATGGTTAATTTGCTCTAACTATCTTGTTTTAATATAGACTTATCCGGCCGATATGATCGCGCCTGGCCAAAAAAAATGAATAAAACCTTTCCCACGAGAGCGCGTTATATAACCAGAACAAGTGCAATAAGTGACGACAGTTAAACGGGCAAAAATACCTTGACACCGGCGTATAATTTATGGATTTTTGAGGATACGGGACATTTTCCGGCATGCTATCGCCGCAAATGTTCCGACACAGAAAGAACCAGGTATGATGATAACTTAATCGGAGGCATATAATTAATGAATCTGAGCGACTTTGAACAGAGTGGTGTAATTGTCCTGGAGCCCAAAGGCAAAATCATGGGCGGGCCGGATGCAACCATTCTGCACGAGAGACTCCATGAGCTGATTGAACAGGGCAAAAAGAAATTCGTGATCGACCTGTCACGAGTGGAGTGGATGAATTCCACCGGGCTTGGCATCCTGATATCGGGATTGACGACGCTTCGCAACAATAACGGCGAACTCAAGATTGCCAATGTCACTGAGAAAATAAAATCTCTTTTGATTATAACTAAACTGGCGACTGTTTTTGAAGCCTACGACACTGTCGAAGACGCCATACAATCATTTTAATCACACATGCCGGCAGTGATAAATGCAAATGTGGGTAGGTTGGGACCAGCCTGCCCTTTTTAGTTAAACGGATATTTAAACATGGAAAAACCAATTTTAACGGAAAACAGCATTAGAATCCCTTCTTCACAGGAGTTTTTGGTTGATGTCGACAGTTTTCTCGAAACCAGGCTTGAAAAGATGGGCGTTGAGAAACCGACAATCGCGGACATTGCCATCTCCGTTACCGAAATCGTTAATAACGCCATCGTCCATGGGAACAAATCGGTTTTCGAAAAAGCCGTGACTATTGAAGTCACTCACCATAATTCTGATATCATTATTATCGTGGCCGACGAGGGCGATGGCTTCGATCCCGAAAAAATCGAGAACCCCATAGAGGATGGCAACCTTCTTAAAGAAGTCGGGAGGGGTGTTTTTATTACCAGGGCCCTGATGGACGAGGTCGATATCGATGCGAAACCGGGTCGTCCGACAAGGGTCACATTAGTAAAACATATATAGATCTTCACGGTCTAATGAGTAGATGGATTTAACGCAGATCATATTAACGGCAATTTACTTTGTCTTCGGCGGGGTTTTCCTATTCCTTGCCTTCAGTATTATCCGGGATAATTTTTCCGCCAGATTGAATCGGATTACCGGGATGATGCTCTTTTTTGCCGCTCTCGGACCTGTTTTTCTCGCCTTCGGCGAGATCGTCAAACCGACGGTATCGGCTGAAGCGCCTTTTGAGGAATCCATCATTTATAATATGCTTTATCTATGGGAACTGTTTTTCCCGGCCTTTCTTTTATTTTCATGGGTCTACCCCGTCGACCGCCTGTCGGCAATGAAAAGACCCAAACTGAGATACCTGATTTTCCTCCCTCATATATTTCATATTATTCTGGTCGTATTTTTCAACAATCCCGAAAAAATCCTGAGCATTCTGGACCTGGAATCCGGGGAAGGATTTATATCACTGATTTTGGAGCCGTTATCATCGTTACTTAAATGGATTGTCCTTGGCTTTACCCTGCTATTGAGTTCGGAAATAACACTGTTTTCATTGATAAATCTTATTTATGCCGGATTGGGGATTTATTTCCTCAATAAGGGAAGATCTTTGACGACCAATAATCAGATCAAGAGTCAGACCGGCATAATGGTCTGGGGCATCACGGGCGCAGTAATTTGTTATGCGATTGCCTTTCTCGTTCCCCAGGTTCTTTCCATAGAGACAACCTCTGCCTGGCAAAGGCCGCTGCTTTTGGTCACTCTTTTGGCAGGAGCCGGATCAGTGGTCTGGTCGGTAGTAACTCACAGGTTCCTTGATATCACCGTACTTGTCAGGCAATCCCTGGTCTATACCCTATCATCGGGGATTCTGGTCGGGGCCTATATCCTGCTGGTGGGGCAGGTGGACAAGTTGATTACATCATTCCTGGGAGAAAAAACCACTATTGTCAATATCGCCTTTATTGTCCTGGCGCTGATATTGTTTCAGCCGATTAACGTGCAGCTTGACAACATTATTAAGCGCATCTTTATCAAGGGCCGATCCGATTATCGGCACATAATGGAACAGCTCTCAAGGAGCCTGATTTCGGTATTGGATCCGGAGCAGTTAAAAAATATAATTGAGATGGCCTTGCGCGAGAGCCTCATGACCCGGCGCGTATATTTCGTCCTCTATGATGACAAGCTGTTGGAGTATGTTCTGCAGCAATCCGAGGATTACTCGAAAAGGGTCATTATTAATCGTGAGGATTATTTCCTTGGCGGCGTCAATCAGCTTGAAAATCCGGCATTCATCGACAGGTTGTCTTTATACAATAAAAACAGCGTGTTGTACGGCGAGATGGAAAAGCGGCAGGTCAGGCTGATTCTCCCCTTGAAAGATGCCGATCATCTCCTCGGATTTCTGGCCCTTACCGATAAGACATCCGGTTTCAGATACAATGCGGAAGATATTACGATGCTGGGAGTCATGACCAATCAATTGGTCACGGCTCTGACCAACTCGAGACTTTACCAGGATTCTCTGGAAAAACAGCGGCTGTCTGAAGAAATGAATATGGCGCGCCAGATTCAGCTGGAGCTGCTGCCCAAATGTCCGCCGGCTGCGGATAATTATCGAATATGCGCCTGCTCCTTCCCGTCGCGAACAATCGGGGGTGACTTCTATGATTTCATTCACAGGGATGACGGCACTTTCGGTATGGTTATCGCGGATGCCTCGGGAAAAGGACTTCCCGCCGCCCTGATGGTGACGCAGATACAGGCGATGCTTCGCTCCGAGGTGGCCAACAATAACGACATTACCAAAATCATGAAGAATATAAATCAGTACGTCACACAGATGACCTCCTCCGAAAAATTCGCAACGCTTTTTTACGGCGAATTCAATCCGCTTACCTGCGACTTCAAATATTCCAATGCCGGGCATAATTATCCCATCCTTGTCAGGGCCGACGGGACCTATGAATACCTGTCGCAGGGCGGTCTTCTCATCGGAGCCTTTTCCGGGATCCGTTATGAGGACAGCCAGATTCGTGTCAATGACAATGACCTCATCTTTTTCTATACCGACGGGCTCTCCGAGGCCATGAATGAAAATGGAGAGGAATACGGCGAAAGGCGTATAATAGATTACCTGACACGAAACCGTCATCTGAACCCGGAAGAGATTGCGGACGGAATTCTTAAGGATAAGAAGGCTTTTGACAATACCGATCCGCCGAGCGATGATACGACGCTGATAGTGCTCAAGGTGGGAAAAGGAAACCCTGATGGGAAAAATAATGCTTGATGAAAAAGCGCTATTCGCGCGAAAAACTAATTTCCTTGGATATAAATTCTGTCCCCGATGCGGCGACACTCTCATTATTGAAATGATTGACGGTAAAGACAGACTGCGCTGCGTCAATGAACAGTGCGATTTCATTTATTACCATAATCCGATACCTGCGGCGGGAGCGATGGTCGTGGAAAATGACAGGATTCTTTTGGTGCAAAGAGCGGTTATGCCGCGAGTCGGCTGGTGGTGTATCCCGGCGGGATTCATGGAATGGACGGAGCATCCCTCACAGACAGCCGTACGGGAGGTCCGGGAGGAAACAGGTCTCGATATCCGCTTGGAATCATTTTTTGAAGTATATTCGGGCAATGATGATCCCCGCATGAACGCCATCCTCCTTCTCTATCTGGCTAAAGTCGTCGGAGGAAAACTGGGGCCGGCCGATGATGCCCGGGACGTCAGGTTTTTCGGATTCGATGAGCTTCCGGATAAGATTGCCTTTGAATCACATATTCAGGCTCTGGCCGACTATCGTGAGAGATTTTTAAAATAGAAGTTTTTTTCTTGCTTATGGAATGCATAATATATATTTCGGGTTGAGATGAACAGCGGAGGATACGATGATTTCAAATAAATATCCATTAGTCATAATCTTGCTTATCCTTATAACCCCTTGCCTCAATGCGGAAGATAAATACAAGAAATATGAACGTCAGATCGACCTCGAGAATTATATGCAGATTTCGCTTGTGGGCAAAACCGCCATGTTGACTCTTTATGCCGGCGATACATCGCAGTCATTCCGCCTGGAATCGCTTGAAGACAATCGTTCCGATAGAGAAATCGGTTATCAGGGAGAAAATGTTCTCAATAAAGATGGATTCGTGATGGCCGGGACGGTTTACCCGTTCGATATGATCGACAGGACTGAGATAACCTTTGATGATAAAGAGACGCGGATTACATTTCTGCAGAAAGATCCTGAGTCCGGAGGTAATTTCCGCAACCGGAAGAAAAATGTTGTCTCAGTTTTTGAAAATATAGATATCGCCCCCGGCGACTTTATTCGGGGATCACTGGTCTCGTTCTGGGCCAATATCACCTTAAATGGTGAGATCAATGAAGATGTTATAGCCATTTACGGCGATATTTCCGTCGGCCAGCAGGCGGTCGTCCGCGGCGATATAATCGCCCTGAACGGCAGCGTTGATATCGCCAAAGGGGCCACCGTATACGGCCGCGTCCAGGCATCGGGCGGAAAAAAGAAACTCCGTTTCGATCGGTGGACCCGATGGCACAAGAAAGAAAAAGACTTCTCGACGATTATAAGATTCTATTACGACCGCGTTGACGGCGCCACGCCGCTTCTGGGCGTGCAGTTTACCGATGAGGATTCGCTGCTGCCGCGGGTCGAGATTTACTCCGGTTATGCTTTCTCGTCCGAACAATGGCGGTATTATATCGGTGTGGAACAATCGTTCTGGCTGCAGCACCCGATTACTTTCGGTGCATCTCTTTACCGCAAACTGGCGACCCAGGATGACTGGATTATGAAGCGGGATGACAACACCGTCTTTGCCCTTCTGGCCACCGAGGATTATCGGGATTATTACGAGACCGAGGGCGGTTATATTTTCGGACGCTTCACACCGTTCAGTCATCTTAACCTGGAAATGGGGGCACTGATTGAAGAATATCACTGGCTGGATGCGCACACTGATCTCTGGTCGATGTTTGGCGGTTCAAAGACATTCAGATGCAATTTTGGCACGGTTCCGATGGCGCTCAGGTCGGAAGGGATAGAAGCGCTGGATGAAGCGGAGATGGCCTCAATTGTGTTCAAAGCCGGGTTTGATAATAGCGACGACGAGGAACGCTTTGAACATCCTTTCTGGATGGGAAAGGCCGAATTGGAAATACTTCCTGATGCCTGGAATGACGATTTCGATTTTACCCGTTATATTGTTCGTGCCGGCCGATTTCAGAATCTTAACGATTACAGCGGCCTTTATATGAAGGCGGGCTACGGCGGTTCGGACGGTCAACTGCCATTGCATCGCCGCTATTTTCTTGGCGGACTTGAATCGCTTATGGGATACAGCCATAAGGAATATACCGGTCAGGAATACTGGTTCGGCAATATCGAATATCGACTGAAATTCCCTAAAACCGACGTCACCGGCAGCCTTTTTTACAACGCGGGCCAGATTGCGGAGGAAGCCGGAAAACTTGGAGACGCCGAAGTCAAGCAGTCAATCGGCGTCGGAATCTGTTTCGAGGAGAGCCTTCGACTCGATTTAGCGCGGCGTCTTGATCAATCTGGCTCCTCATTTAAAGTGTATGTCCGGCTTGGATTTAACTTTTAAACCTCGCCGCTGACACCCGGCTTTTATGCTTTAGCCCGGATTAATATTACCATATCAATCTCTATATTTTCTCTCCTGACATTATCTTTCTGCGAATAAAGTCGCGCCTTATATCTGCCGATACATGAACAAGATAAGAAAAACTATATGGAATGAGTTATTATGGCAAGTAATGATGAAAAACAGGTTGATGTGACAGCCAGTTTATTCTTTGATGAAGCCCAGGATGATTATGACGCCGACACCGAGAAGATAAAATTATCCGAGGCCAATGATGTTCTGGCCGAAATGGAAGCGGCGCTTGATGAAATAGCGGACGACAACCCGCGTATCGGCGCTGCCGATGAAGCCGGATCGGGCTCCAATGACGATCTGCGAGCTGTTCTGCAGGTTTCCCTGGCAATAAACTCCTCACTGGTTCTTGAAGACATCCTGCAAATCGTTATGAAAAAAGCCATTGAACTCCTCTCGGCGGAGAGAGGTTTTATAATGCTGCTCGACGAGGCCGGAAGGCTGCAGTTCAAGACGGCTTATAACCTTTGCAAGGAAGAGATGACCGATAATGATTTTAAAATTTCCAATTCGATTGCCAATGAAGTGGCGCGGACAGGGAAATCGGTCTATACTTCCGATGCTCTGTCGGACGAACGCTATGCCAACCAGCAGTCAGTCGTGGAACTCCATCTCCGCTCGATCATGTGCGTCCCGCTGAAAATAAAGAGTAAGGTTATTGGTGTCATCTACCTGGACAATTCATCGCAGGCCAAACTGTTTCTCAAATCGGACCTGTATCTGTTTGAAATGCTGGCGCAGCAGGCGGCGCATGCCATCCACAATGCCACCCTGTATTATCAACTGCTGGACCTGAAAAAATTCAATGAAAAAGTCGTGAATAACTCCCCGGTGGGAGTCATCGTGATAAACTCGAAATACGAGCTGGTGTCGATCAACGACGCCGCGCTGGCGGTTCTTGACAAAAATAAAGAGGGGATCAGGCTCTTCAATTCCAACGATATCCCGACCAAATTTATCGAACTGGTTCCCAAAGAAGAAGTCATAAAGCTTCAGAAGATGATTGATATCGCACTCGATACCAAGCAAACCATCGAAGAAGCACGTTATTTCCACAACACCGGCTACAGTGAGAAAGTCCTTTCAATAAAGATTTCGCCCATCAGCAAAATCCCCAACGGCGGTGACGGCCTGATTCTGGTGATAGAAGATATCACCGAAAAGATCATCATGGAAAAATATGTCATCCTGTCGGAGAAACTGGTTGCCCGGGGCGAAATGGCGGCTTCCATCGGCCATGAACTGAATAATTACCTTGCCATTATCGCCAACAACGCCGAACTGCTGTCATACAATCTTGACAAGGGCCGCGGCGAAAAAGCGCAGGAGAACTCCAAACAAATCGTCGAGAATATTTCCAAGATGAAGCGGTTCACCGACGGTCTGATGGATTTTTCGAAAATGGAAACGGAAATAATCAGCTATGAAATACGGCGACTGATAGAGGAACTCCTCTTCTCACTGAAGGCGCAGGTCCGTTTCAAGAACATTTCCATAAATGTCAGTTTCGATAATGAAATTCCCAGTGTCGAGATAGATGTCGGCCAGTTGCAGCAGGTACTGATGAACCTGCTCAACAATGCCGCCGACGCTCTTGACCAGAAATATACTCAGGAAAAGGCCAAAGGTAATACCAAATTCAAACAGAAAATCGATATTAAGGTAACACATGATCCGGTAACAGAAACCATCAACATTGCCATTTCCGATAATGGCTGCGGCATATCACAACAGTATATGTCCAGGATATTCCAATTGCACTTTACCACCAAGAAATCGGGACACGGACTCGGTCTGGCTAACTGCAAAAAGATAATAAACAACCACAACGGAGAGATAACCCTGTCATCGGAAGAAGGGGTTGGCACGACTTTTAATATTACCTTGCCGGAGAAGCAATTAAAAACAGTCAAGTAGATGTCCGAAAAAACGTTTGCACCTGATGGCTACATAATTGAACGCCTGCTGGGAACCGGGGGAACAGCCAGGGTATACCTTGCCCGCAATCTGCATGATAATCATCACTGCGCATTAAAAACCACACTGACATCCGATCCCGATAATCTGGAGCAGTTTCGCAGACTGGCTCGACGCGAATTGCATCTTGTCGGCGGACTTAAATATCATGGTCTGGTGAAAGTGTCGGATTTTCGTGATGATGCCGAATATCCCTTCCTGAAACTGGATTATTGTCCCGGGGCGACGCTTGACTCCATCCGGATGATAGAATCGATCGAAGGCCTGCTAAACCTGTTATCGTCCATCGCCGTTAATTTACATTTTTTGAATATAGCCGGTCTGTATCATGGCGATCTCAAGCCGCATAATATTTTCCTCACACGCGAACAGCAGGATTACTCGGATGACCGTTTAATATACTCGAAAATCTCCGATTTTTCGCTCGCATTAAAAGCTGGTGAAAGCAACACGGAGCGCCTGGGACTTGGAACGGTCGGATACATGGCGCCTGAGACGATAGATTCGGGCTTGATGAATCATCGTTCCGATATTTTCGCATTTGGAGTTATTGCATATAAGCTCGCTACCGGGAAGCATCCCTTCATGGAAAACGAAACCGACCCGGTCAGAATAAACGGCGCCATCAAGGAGGCATTGCCTCCATCCCCTGAATCCATTGTGAACACAATCCCGAAAAAACTTTCCGGCCTTATAATGGCAATGCTCGAAAAAGAGCCGGATAAGCGCCCCACTGATTCTTTTGATATCTGTAAAAGGCTGGAGATAATCGGAAGCCGCTATCCATACAAGAAAGCAATCCGCCCAAAACATGTGATGGAATTATTCTCTGATTCACCGGTCCCAATCCTGCGGAATAATGAAATATTCAAAGTGAATGAGGTGACCATCCACAGAATGGATGAGCTGGCGGGTGAAGATCCTATTCGTCTCAGAAAAATTCTTGAAATATATTTTATTAGAGGCCTGCTGAAATGGGAAGATGGGAAAATGATAATGCCCGGGGAGTCCGGGAAGCTTTTTTTACCCCGGCGACTGTTCAGACTGGATCGCGCCCAATTTCATAAACTCCCCTATTCCAAAAGAAAAAGGATAATATTGTCGGCTATCAGCGGTGGACGTGACGCAGCGCGGGCGATTGGGATCATTGATTCCGAAAAGGAATACAATTATATCACTTCTCCCCTTTTAAGATATGCCGCCGAAAGTATATCCGCGAAAACCATGCAGCGATTCGCCGACAAAATCGCGGATCGCGCCATAACCGTCTATAATAACACCCGAATTGCATCCCGGCTTTATCTAAAAGCCGGCAATCTCGAAAAGGGCTATACGACAACGCTCGATGCCTCCAATGAACTGATAAATGCCAACAAGTATGATCCCGCCTTCGACATTCTGAGACAGCTTGCGGAATTATGCCGACACCATAATGAACTGAAAAAGTTGCGCATCGTTCTGATGCAAATCGCCGACACCGAAAAAATGATCGGTGAGACTGTCAAGGCTGAAAAAAGCTATCATGAAATTATCGACCTTTATCATGATGATGCCCCGGACAAGCTGCTCGCGGAAACATACAAGGACCTTGGTGATCTTTATCGGATGAAGCAGAATTATGAGAAGGGCCTTAAGGCCCTGCATCAGGCCGAACGGTTATATACGCAGCTCGATGATCGCCTGCAGCTGTCACATACATTGAATAATATCGGAAACCTGCTGGCCATAAAGAGTCAGTATAATGATGCCCTGGCCAGCTATCACAAAGCCCTTAAGATTCAACATCAATTGCAGGCGGCCGCCGCGGTTGCATCCACCCTGAATAACATCGGGGGGATGAATTACTTTAAGGGTCGTTATTCCAGAGCATTACAGGTTTTTAAACTTGCGCTTAAAATACAAAGAGAAACCGGAAACGCCGGCGAAATAGCCCGGACGCTCAACAATCTGGGCTGCACTTACCAGGAAATGGCCATTTTCGACGAGGCCCAGAAATGTCTCGATGAATCTCTTCAGCTAAATCGGACTATCGGGAGCAAGCGAGAAATTTTATATAATCTGGACAGTCTGACTTCGGTCATGTTTTCCGCAGGCAATCTCAAAGACTCTATTAAACTGATTAGAGAGGGAATTGCCCTTTCAAACGAGTTGTCCGATAAGCCGCTGGCCGCATATTTCACGACGCATCTGGCCCGGGTTCAAAAAAGAATGGGCTTCTATGGTCAGGCTTATGACAATTTCCGTAAAGCGCTGGAAATATTTTCCGGGATAAATGATACATATCAGGAATCCGGATGCCATGCTGAGTTGGCTGATTTATATCATTGCCTGAATATGCCGGCCAAAGCCGGAGAAAGTCTGCAGACTCTCCTGAATCTGGCCAATAATGCCGGTGACAAAAGAGCCCATATAATCCATCAGATAATGCTTGGTGCCATTAAAAAGAATACCGGCGCCATAGAAAAGGCTCTGGGGCTGGCTGAGGAAATAAAAGCGACAACAAATATTAAGATAGCCCGCCTGAAATTGACCGGATTGCTGGTGGCCGAAAAAAGATCCGAACAGGCAGGGAAATTACTGGAAGAATTGTCGGCTGTTTTCAGCGAAGATCATCCGGCCCTGGAGATCGCCGAATTTTATGGAATCTACGGTGATTATTATGCAGGATCGGGGAATTATGATCGGGCACTGGAATATTATGAGAAAGCGCTGCGATTGTCATCGGCTCATTCATTGAAACCGGAAATGATCGACGCACACAGTAAAATTGCAGCGGTATTGATCAGTCGAAAAGAATATGAAAGCGGTTATAAAAATTACCGACAGGCCATAAATCTTGTGAAGGCAATTGCCGAAGATATAAAGGATGAAAATCTGAGGACAAGATACTTGTCCGGTGAGAAGATCGCCTCAATGGCAGGAGAGGTCAAAAAGCTCGGCCAGATTCTGGCCCAAACGAAAAGGGCAGGCTAATGGAGCCTGCCCTAATTCAACTGTCAAAGGAGCTTATTGTCCACCCAGGCTTATCGCAGGGGCGATCTTCTCCTCAAGTTTCTCGATGGTAAGTTTCATTCACCCACCTCCTTTGAAGTTGCTGTTGACAAAATCCCGGCAATTCCGGGTTCTATTAACTACTTAACTAATTACAAATTAACAAAATCATCGTGGCCTGACAGTGTCCTCGTATTAATGTAATAAACAAATTAAACTGGACAAGTCAAGCAAAATTTGCACCTTTAACCAATTTTCACCAAAATTATCAAAATTCAATCAACATATTGCCTTATCGACGACATATACCACCATATATGGTATAACTAACCGCACATTCTGCGCCTATTGCTCGTCTCAATGAGAATAAATCTGTAATCGCTTGTCCCGCGATTAAACCGGAGGCAAAATCATAGATGCTGTGCAAATCCATTTGCTTTTCCAGATTATACTCCATATATCTTTTTTAATATAATAAACCGGACTTATTTTGGCAACTACAATTATCAATGCCGGCCTTTTGACAAAACAGCGAAATAATTGCCTATTCACTGTTTAAACGTTTCAATCAGCTTCTTGTTGTAAAATTGAATCAGGTCCTCACGACGGAGAACACCCAGAATAATCGATGGGTCGCTGCGGTTTACTACCGGCAGCATTTTGGAATCTTTCAGATTAAGCCGCTTCAGGGCCGTATCCAGATCATCATCGGGAGATACCGTAACATTATCCACGGTCGCAATATCCTTGGCAATGACCAAAAAGTCCAGGGTATGCTGGGTCAGGATGCCAAGAAGATCCTGGAATGAAAGGATACCGACAAATTTGCCAAGACGATCCGTTACAATAAAGGTGGTTCCCTTCGAGGCCTCTACCTTTTCCACGATTTTGGCCAAAGGCATGGCAGCCGGAATTGTCTCGAATTCCCTGTCCATGATTTCTTCGACATTTGAAGCCTTCAGGACTGCGGTATCCTTGCCTCCTTTAAGGAAAATCCCGCGCTTGATTAATTTGATGGTATAAATGGACGGCTCGAATAATCTTCTTGCAACCAGTGTGGAGAATACCACCGCGACCATCAGCGGAAGAATGATGCGATAATCGCTGGTCATTTCAAAAATAATCAGGATGGCCGTTATCGGCGCATGCGTGGTGCCGGCCACAAGAGCCGCCATCCCGACCAGCGCATAGGCTCCCTCCGTGGCCGTTATGGCCGGGAAAAGAGCGTGTGCGACATAACCGAAGGTCCCCCCTGCCACGGCACCAATAAACAGCGATGGCGCAAATATGCCGCCTGAATTGCCGGAACCGAGAGTAAGACTTGTGGCCAGAATTTTAAGAAATATCAGAACCAGCGTCAGCCAGACCATCATATTGCCGTATAATGTCAGTTTAATGGTATCATAGCCGTCGGCAAAAACCTGTGGGAAATATATGCCGATGATCCCCAACAAGAGCCCGCCGACCGCCGGCTTAAGCATGGGAATGATCTTCAGCTTCTCAAAAAGATCCTCGGTTTTGTGAAGAGTCATTGTAAACAGGACGGCCACCGAACCGCAAAATCCTCCAAGAACCGCATATAAGGGGATTTCCCAGGCCGAGACCAGACTGTAACTGGGCACATCAAAAGCCGGATGATTGCCGAAAAACGAGCGTGAAACCACCGAGGCAATAACCGATGAAAGCAGCACCGGCGAAAAAGTCTTGATGGCAAAATCGCCAAGGATAACCTCAAGCGAAAAAATAACCCCTGCGATCGGAGCATTAAACACCGCCGAGATTCCGGCCGCGGCGCCGCATCCGACCAGAATTTTGGTTCTGGAGGCGGACATTTTGAAGACCTGGCCGATAGTGGAGCCGATCGCCGAGCCGATCTGCACAATCGGCCCTTCACGTCCGGCCGACCCTCCGGACCCGATACATATTGCCGAGGCGACCGCCTTGGCCAGCGCCACTCTGGCGCGGATTATACCGCCCTTTCGGGCCACCGCCAGCATCACTTCCGGGACCCCATGCCCCCTTGCCTCGGCCGCGAATTTATAAACGATCGGGCCGACCAGGAAGCCTCCGGCCATCGGAATGAGGGCGATCCAGTAGTTGAAACTGCCCAGAAATGTTGTCAGGACTTCAGCCGAACTGCCAAAAAACAGCTCCTTGAAATACTGGATCAGTTTAATAAAGACAATGGCGCCGGCGCCGGTCCCGAGACCGACAATTACCGACATCCCGATCAGAATCTGGGTTTCCGAAAAATGGAAAAGATACTGGACTTTTGTCTTTAACCGCTCATTCATAGGTTTCGAATTTATTCCAAAATTATTTTATATCAAGGAAAATATCCTCTCATTTCATTTTAATAATACAAAATCATAAAATAAATGGCAAAAAAAACCGCCCCAAAGGAGCGGTTTTTTCGGATATGAAAGGTTCTTATTTCATCAAAGACATCTTTTGCGAGGCGGTGAATTCACCGGCGCGCATGACACAGAGATATATTCCGGATGAAACCGCCCGGCCGGATTCATCGGTGCCGTTCCAGGTGACTGTATGATATCCTGCTTCAAGATTTTTATCAATCAACGTTGCTACTTTCTGTCCCAAAATATTATAAACGATGATCGAGACTTCCGCCGCCTGCGGCAGGTCGAAATCAACCCTGGTTTGAGGATTGAAAGGATTGGGGCGGCACGGATGCAAGACAAATTCCATCGGAAGCATCAGAGCATCGTTCTCTTCAGCCACATCCCTTGAGATGCCGCCGCACTTACAGCCGCCGCAATAGACGGATACATTGTTGGCATCCTTCGCGACATACTGATTGTCGGAACCGGCTTTCATTGTATCTAATGTGATGCTCGGAGTCGAAGTATAATAATTTCCGGGCGAACAGGCACATGAAATATAATATTGAATTTCGGCCACCTTGGTATAGCCGTCGCCATTGGCATCGATTCCGTCAAAGTTGGCATCGGTGTAGATTCGGCATGTCGTCGAGGTTGGCTTCGTCCAGCTTATTCCATCCACAAAACCAGTGGTGATCGTTTTTATCAAAACGCCATTATTCACGGTAATATTAAGAGTAAAATAATCGAGATCGAAATTGTTGCGCACCTTAACTTCCTGAACCGCCATACAGGTCCCGCCGGCGCTGGAAAGATAAAACTCCCCGACCTGAACTTCCAGAGAATCCATTACGGTGGTTATATTGCCATTATATATGGTAGCAGTGTCGGATTTGGTTGCATCGATAACCCTGGTAGTGTCATAATTGTCGGTGTAAACCGGGATATACTCGAAATCGACATATCGGTTATCGTAATCGGGCGTATAGTCACCGGTTTTAAATCCCAGGTAGAGTTTAATCAAATCGACCAGGGTGTCGGTCACCGGCATAAAATTGTCAAGCCCCGCATCATACTGCTGCCTCAACGACAATTCCACACTGCCGTTGGCATGGGTGGTGTAGTCGAAATCGACCTGGTCGGTGGTTACATCCATGCTGTCGAAGGTGAAATAATCAGCCAGATCGAAATTGATTATGATCGATTTCGTCGTATCGTCGGTGGTGAAATTGTTTTTCATTTTTACCATCACCGAGGCTTTATTATCGGATTTGCCGATAGTGGTATCACATCCGTCACAATGGAAGTCGGTGGCAAGATCGGCGGTATATGGAGCCAGTGAAATAAAACTGTCCACAAGGGTGTAAGAATCCTTGAGATCAAAGCAGCCAAAGAAATCTTCATAAGGAACAAAATAACAACTGTCTTCGAAAAATACGAACGCGGTAGTATCACCGGCCCAGGGATCGTCATCGAGAACAGTAAGGTACATCATATAGACTGTATCCTCGACCGGCATGTCCGGCTGGCCATGAGTAAATCCGGACCATATGTTCATCTTGAGAGTATCCGCGACCACGCCATACGAAGGATTATCCCAGTTAGCGATATCGACTGATTTTATGGAGTCGACGTGAAGGCGAAGGGTATCGAACACAATAAACATTCTTGCCAGCCACAGGCTGAAATTGTTTTCCAGGTAAATCGGGACCTGAATCTGCTCACCGTAAAGAGCATCATACTGCTCATAATGAAACAGGAACATATTTTCGTAGTCTTCGTTCGAAACGGTCCCGTCGTGCAGGTTGCTGTCAGGCGGATAGTAATTTTCTCCGGTCAGGTTCTCCAGCCGGGCATAGGTCGTGCTCGAATTATAAATCAGTTCTATATCATTAGCGGTTTGTTCCGGCTGGCATGTCAGGAGGAATTTTACATAACAATAAGTAATTGCAGTGTCATATGGCGGCGCCACCGAACCGTTATCCAGGAAAATGATCGAATCGCCCGTGGCATCAGGAGCGTCACCGTTCCACATCGTGTCGGCGACCGCCCCGATAAATTCCAGGTTGTCCCTGTCAAAGTCTATTTTGAACTTAATCTGGGTCATATCGCCAATAGGTAAATTCGTGAACTCAACTTTCATCGGTACAACGGCGATAGTGTCGCCGGTGGTTGTCGAACCGGCCACGAATACAGTCGTATCGCCTAGATAAAAGTGCAGATAGGAGCATTCCGTCTCCCCCATTATTTCGGGAAACGCGGCCGCCCCGAAGAAAAGGATAAATATACCGAGACAAATTAAAATCATTTTAGGATTGAACATTATTTAACCTCCGTGTTTGTTTCTTCCATAATTTTTACATATAAGTAGATTGATAAATCTATTATGGCGGAGGGCGAATACATATAAATAATAATTTTGTGGTAAATGATGTTTCCATTTGCTTTCGTTAAAGGGCAAAGATGAATCCTGCAGGATATAACCCGATTGGCACCGGCTGATATATATCTCAGGCAGAATCCTCGTAGACGACCCTTGAAATAATTGCCTTGCGTCTTTAAGTCATAAATTCACGATTGTGGGATTGGATGAAAATACCGGATGTCATGAATCACTGATGAAAAGATTATAAAGAAACGACCCACAAACCAGTTCGTCTGCAATCCAATATAAAAAAATAAAAGTTGAATGCAAACACATACTTTTATGAGCGGCATTTATTATTTAACCTGTAGAGGAATATCCGCCCGACTTATGAGGCTGTTTATAGGGAAGTGAAACACATTTTGAGGATTAAAACAGTTCCCTTTTCCCTTGACTTATGACCAAAATGGAATAAATTGGAAACAACAAAGTGAAATATTTCACGAGGTTGTTTTAGTCGATTGAATATAAAGGGTTAGAGGAATTAAATATGAATAAAACAGCTGATGTTGTTGTTATCGGCGGAGGAATTATCGGCCTGTCGACCGCCTTTCAACTGGCCCGCCTTAATTATGGTAAAATTATTGTGCTGGAAAAAGAGCTTTTCCTTGGTACCGGAGCCACGGCCAAATGTGCCGGCGGTATCCGTGCCCAGTTTACGACCAAGATAAATATCGAAATGTCAATGAAATCGGAAGAAATGCTGGTCAATTTCGAAAAGGAAAATGATTACCCGGTCGTTTTCGAACAAAACGGCTATATGTTCCTTATTTTTAATGATCAGCAACTGGCCGAGTTTACCAGGTCGGTGGAATTGCAGCGTTCTCTCGGCCTGAAAGTTGAGTGGCTGGATATTTCTCAAATAAATGAAATCGCCCCGCCGGTCAGGACCGACGATGTCATAAAAGCAACATTTTGCCATGACGACGGTATAGCTGATCCGAGCGACATGATTAACGGTTATGCCACCGTAGCCCGCAGGCTCGGTGTTGATATTCAAATCGAAACCGAGGTGACCGGATTTAACATTGAAGCCGGTGAAATCAAGTCGATTTTGACCAAAAAAGGCGAGATTTCCGCGCCGCTGGTGGTCGATGCCGCCGGACCATACGCCGCAGTTATCGGCAAAATGGCCGGACTGGATGTGCCGGTGCAGCCGATTCGGCGTCAAATCGTCACGACCGGTCCGCTTGATTATATCCCGCATACATTCCCGATGGTGGTCGATGTAAACTCGGGGCTGTATTTTCATAAAGAATCACCGGGACTTCTCCTGGGCTGGGCCGATCCCGATGTCCAGCCGGGCTTTGATGAATCAGTCGATCCCGATTACAATGACATGATTATCATGAAGGCGCTGGACCGGGTTCCAAGGCTGGAAACGGCTGAGATGGCAAAGAGCTGGGCGGGGCTTTATGAATCGACTCCCGACCATCACGCCATTATCGACTTCGCGGATGGTGTAAAAGGCTTCTTTGTCTGTTCCGGCTTTTCGGGTCATGGTTTGATGCATGCCCCGGCGGCGGGATTGGTGGCCGCCGAAAAGATCTGCGGGATGAAAACCTCTATCGATATATCCCCGCTGTCATTAAAGCGCTTTGCCCGTGGTGAGATAATAGAAGAAACTAATGTTATTTAACAACTTCCGCGATTTCGTCAGAAACACTGCCGGCAAAAATATTGGTTTACAAAATGGGGCCGTTGTATTATTATAGGTGTCTGTAAAATATTAATGGAGTTGATTCCATTGTATAATGGAGTATAAAATCCGCAAGAAATTGAGCGGAAGACTAAAAATGATTTGGGCAGGTAAATATGGCAAAAATGAATCCTGAAGATATCAAGGTAATTCTGGCGACCGATTGCGGCTCGACCACGACCAAGGCGATTCTTATAGAAAAGCGCGACAATGAATATCGTTTGATTGTCCGGGGCGAGGCTCCGACCACGGTTGAAGCCCCCTTCGAAGACGTCACTATGGGAGTCCTGAATGCTATCGCCGAAGTGGAGGAGCTGTCCGGACGCAAATTACTCGATGAAAACAGCAAGATAATTTCCCCGACCGAGGGGAATGTCGGTACCGATGTATATATATCGACCTCGTCGGCTGGCGGCGGCCTGCAGATGATGGTCGCCGGCGTGGTGCGCTCGATGACGGCGGAATCGGCCGAACGCGCGGCACTTGGCGCAGGAGCGATCGTCATGGACGTAATCGCCTCCAACGACAAGCGTCTCCCCCATCAGCAGATTGAGCGAATCAGGCATTTGCGTCCCGATATGATATTGTTGTCCGGCGGCATTGACGGCGGCACCACGACGCATGTGGTCGAAATTGCCGAATTGATTTCGGCGGCTGATCCCAAACCGCGTCTTGGCTCCGGATATAAGCTGCCCATTATTTATGCGGGCAATAAGGATGCCACCGGGGCTGTCAAAGATACACTTGAGAAAAAAGTGGATTTGAAGACGGTGGAAAATCTCCGCCCCGTTCTGGAAAGAGAAAATCTCGGACCGGCCCGTGAAGAAATACATAATCTGTTTATGGAGCATGTGATGGCGCAGGCCCCGGGTTATCGCAAATTGATGACCTGGACCGATGCTCCGATCATGCCCACGCCGGGAGCGGTCGGCCTGATTATCAAGACTATCGCCGACATTGAAGGCATCGAGGCAGTCGGCGTTGACATCGGCGGCGCCACCACCGACGTCTTCTCGGTTTTTCGTCCCGGAGCCGCTGAAGGCAATAATGATGGTGTTTTTAACCGAACGGTTTCGGCCAACCTCGGAATGAGTTATTCAATTTCCAACGTTTTCGCCGAGGCGACTCTTCCCAACGTGATGCGGTGGGTTCCCTTCCATATGGATGAACGCGATCTTCGCAATCGTGTCAAAAACAAAATGATCCGGCCGACGACGATTCCGCAATCCATGGAAGAACTTATTTTCGAACAGGCCATCGCCAAGGAAGCCCTGAGACTGGCCTTTATTCAGCACAAAAATTTCGCTACGGTCTTGAAAGGCGTTCAGCAGCAGCGGACAATTGCGGATGCTTTCGATCAGAAAGGCTCCGGCGGAACGCTGGTTAATATGATGACGCTGGATATTCTGGTCGGTTCTGGCGGCGTTCTTTCCCATGCCCCGCGCCGGAATCAGTCGGCCATGATGCTGATTGATGCTTTTCTGCCGGAGGGCATAACCCGGCTGGCGGTTGATTCTATCTTCATGATGCCGCAATTGGGGGTACTTACCACCGTTCAGCCGCAGGCGGCCACAGAAGTGTTTAACAAGGACTGTTTGATTCACCTCGGCAGCTGTGTGGCTCCGATCGGCGACACCAAGAAACCGGGCCCGGTGATGGATTACAAAATCACTTTGCCGGATGGCAAGGTCGTTCAGGGAACGCTTAACTACGGCGAGATGAAGCTGATCAAGCTGGGCGTAGCGCCGAACGGCCTGCCGGAAAAGGCCAAAGCCGAGTTAACGCCGTATCGCGGTTACGATCTCGGTCATGGCAAAGGTGACAAGGTTGAAAAAGAGCTGGCGGGCGGTGTCGTCGGCATTATTCTTGACGGCCGCGGCCGACCCTTTGTCGTCCCGACCGAAGATAAAATACGTGTCGAAAAATTAAAGGAGTGGATGACGGAGCTTGAAGTCTATCCGGAGGGGGCGCTCGATCATAAATGAGAGAGATTAAGGCTATGAAGCGATTTTTATTCCCGATTTTTATACTCGTATTGCTTGCCTCGGCGGCTTTGGCGGATGAAGCATTCGTCAACTGGCGCGCCGATTATTACGTGATGCACCCCGACGACTGGTATCACGTGCCGTATCGAACGGTCAATATCTTCCTCGAATCACAGGAAGTATCGATGACCGAGTTCGACTTTGATGCCGTTCTGGCAAAGCGTCTGGATCAGAAACCGTTCTTTGAGGGCCCCTATATTTTCCTGACGCATATCCCGATGGGCAAACTTAATCGAACCCAGATCGATTCGGTGCTTAACTTGATTGAAAAGGCAAATGACCGCAAAGTGGTCGAAGCCTCTTTAAAGCAGGACCACAAGTTCAATCTTAACCAGCCTATTTATGATGCTGATCTTAAACTTGTCGCTGTCAAATCGCGGGTGACATCCGAGTATGTGGATAAAATTCTGCTGGAATTTACCAAATTTTATGACAACGGCATAGCCTATTTCCTCTGTTATTCACCAAAGGAAATGTATGAAGATGCCCGCCCGACATTTATCAGTATCCTGAATTCATTTGAAACCAGGGATATCGATAAGATGGCGAAAAAGGACAGCGTCAAGGTCGTGGATCTGTCGGAAAGAGAGCCGGCCGGGTATAATGAAGGTGATTACAAGGGCCCGAGAGATAAGGATTCGGGCGGAAGCTGGCAGCGATACATTTTTATTCTATTACTGCTGATCATAGTCATTGGTCTGGTCAAAATATTTGTTTTTAAAAAGAAGAAACAGGATTAGCATAGATATCTGAAAATGAGGCAATAAATATGGGTCACGCATATACTCCCGGATTAAAGGTTTCGGATAAGATTCTGATAACCAAAAATCGCATTCTTCCTCTCAAGGGGGAAGTAATCGTAAAAAAGGGCAGCCAGGTTAAACCTGATGATATTGTTGCCAGAACGCACCTTCCCGGTACGGTCGAACCGATAAATGTCGCAAATATTCTGGGCATCCCTCCCGAGGATATTGAAGATGCCATGATTAAAAAGCAGGGCGAGAGGGTTGAGGAAGGCGAAATTATTGCCATGGCCAAGTCTTTCTTCGGCCTGTTTAAATCAAAGTGTCCAGCAAAAATCAGCGGTACTATCGAATCCATTTCGCATGTCACCGGACAGGTTCTCCTTCGCGGAGCCCCGATACCGGTTACGGTTAAGGCATACCTGGATGGCGAAGTGGTCGATGTTTTTGAAAATGAAGGGGTCGCCGTATCCACCTGGTGTTCTTTCGTCCAGGGAATTTTCGGTATCGGCGGTGAAACCCATGGTGAAATAAAGGTTGTCGTCCCTGATAATACCACCGTCCTTGAAGATAAGCATATCGATGAAAGCTGCCAGGGTAAGGTTCTGGTGGGTGGTTCGCTCGTTACTGCCGAGGCGATCAAGAAGGCGGCGCAGGCAAATGCTGCCGGGATCGTCGTGGGCGGCTTTGATGATAAGGATTTGCGTGCTTTTCTTGGCTATGATATCGGCGTTGCCATTACCGGATCGGAAGAAATCGGAATTACCCTGATCGTAACAGAAGGATTCGGCCAGATTAATATGGCACAAAAGACATTCAGTCTTTTGAAATCCAAGGAAGGTGAACTGGCTTGTATCAATGGCGCCACACAGATTCGAGCCGGAGTAATCCGCCCCGAGTTGATTATTCCCTTTGCGGGCGATATTCATGCCAGGTCGGCCGAGGGCGATTACCGCGAGCAGGGTCTTAATATTGGGACACCCGTTCGCGTTATCAGGCACCCGTATTTCGGCCGACTCGGAAAGGTGACGAACCTTCCGCCGCAGTTGACTGTACTGGAATCGGGCTCTTCCGCTCGCGTTCTGGAGGTCGAATTCGATGACCAATCCAGGGCTATCGTTCCGAGAGCCAATGTGGAGATGCTGGAATCATAAGAAAAGAACGGCTGATGGATTCAGCCGTTGCCATTGAATAGGATTCAATAAAAAGGCCGCCTTTCGGCGGCCTTTTTACATATCAAAATTAACTTATGCAGGCCTGACGGCGAAAATCCTGATGTCTTATTTGTCGCCCGGCTGCGCTTCTGATTCTTCCATCATGGTGGTCGTATCCATGACGGCAGTGGTGTCTTGTATCATGGTGGTATCTTCCGCCATGGTTTCAACGGCCTCTTCCGTGGCCGGCTCAGGTTTTGGCTCTTCTTTCTTGCCGCAACCGAGCATAAACAACGACACCATCAGGCCCGCCAAAAAGATAATAAGAATTTTCTTCATGATTAGTTGACTCCCAGCCTAAAGGTTTGCCTTTTATTCTTGAGTGGCAATAAAGATTTTCAAACCCCCTTGTCAAGAAAAAGTTGACAATTTTTTTTTGCTGTTCGCTTTTTGTTGACGCTAAAATAATTGAAACGTATAATTGACAAGCAAGTATGCTGGAAATTTTAAGGCATTAACGAGACGGACCTTTTATCCCGTTGGAACGTAAAAAGGTAAAGTATGCAAGCATTTGAGCAAATTCCTCCGGCCATATTTTCAGGCGGCATATGGCAAATACTGGGGCAAACCAGTCTTTTCGGCGCTTTCATTCTGATTATTCTCGTCTGCTTCTCCCTTGTCTCATGGAGCATCATGTTCAACAAATGGCGTTTATTCAAACGAGTCGACAATGAAAATGATTCCTTTATCAAAGGTTTTCGCAAATCTCCGAAGTTTTCCGGTATTCTGAATCAGGCCAAGGCCCTGCGGAACACTCCTCTGTCGGGAATCTTCGTAAGCGCCTACAATGAAATCAGCGAAATTATCGCATTCAAACGCGAAAACAGCATGTTGAGTGAAGAAGCCAAACCGCTCACTAAAAAGGAAGTGGAAGTCGTGTCAATGACGCTGGAACGATCGGCCTCGGAAGAAATCGCCAGGCTGGAAAAGCAGGTCGTCTTTCTGGCAACGACCGCCAACGCCTCTCCGTTTCTCGGACTGCTCGGAACGGTCGTCGGAGTCATGGATGCATTCTGGTCAATCGGAGAACGCGGCTCAGCCTCTCTGGCGGTTGTCGCTCCCGGTATTGCCGAAGCATTGCTGGCCACGATCGTCGGACTGGGAGCGGCGATACCGGCGGTAATAGGATATAACTGGGCCACCAATCGTATCAAGGGATATTTTGACACCGCCAACAATTTCTCGCTCGAGTTCGAGGCGCGTGTTAAAAAGGATTTGATGGAATGAGAAGACGCGAATACCGATCCATGGCGGAAATCAATGTCACCAACCTGGTTGATGTCGTGTTGGTGTTGTTGATTATATTTATGATATCGGCTCCGTTGCTGCAATCCGGCATCGAAGTCGATCTGCCGAGGACAAAAACGGCGGCTCTTGATGAGAGTGCGGAAGGGGTAGTCCTGACTATCGACCGCAAAGGCGGTATCTGGATTAATGACACCTGGGCCACCAGAGAAAAATTCGAGGCCGATCTGGATCGTGAATTGAGAAGAATCAACAAATCGTCGGTTTTCCTTCGGGCCGATTCATTAGTACCATATGGGGTGGTGGTTGATGTAATGGGTCGTCTTAAATTAATGGGCATCGAGGAACTCGGCCTTATCACCACCAAGGAAGAAGATCTTAAAAAGAAGAAGAAATGAAACAGGATCTGGCATTATCTTTTCTGCTTCATTTTTCGGTTATCCTGATGCTGGTCGTCTTGACGCCGTTCACGCCGAAATATAAAATCGACCTGAATGATGTCATCAATGTCAGGCTGGCTGCCATGCCGGCCGCCCAGCAGGCCGCACCGGAAAAAATGGAGCCGATAAATATTCCGAAACCGATTGTCGCCGACGAACCGATCGCGGTAGTAACGGAGACTAAATCGGTCACGAAGGCCAAACCTGTCGAAAAACCCAAGCCGAAACCGAAAGAAAAACCGAAAGATGATACCTATAAGCCGAAGGCGGATAAAGGAACCGAAAACCAGGCCGGATTGGAGAACGGACAAAAAGATGTCAGCGGCAATCTGGGCGCAGGATCAAAATTCGGCGGAGCCGCCATCGATAATGCCTCATTCGATTATCCATACTGGTTTGTCCAGGCATTTGGAAAAATTGAACGAAATTGGACAAATCCCGTCTATGCCAATAAACCAATTAGTTGTGTAATATATTTTCAGGTGATTCGATCCGGGCGCATCATTAAAACCGAGGTTGAAAAGTCATCGGGAATCGATGCTTTTGACTCCGCCTGTGAAAGAGCAGTCAAAATGTCACAGCCTCTTCCCCCGCTTCCCAATGAATTCACCGATGAGATAATAGGAATTCACCTGGAATTTCCTTATTCACCGGGATGATAAAAATGAAAGTCATAAAAACAATAGTTCTTATTACGATTAGTCTTATAATATGCAGTACCACCTGGAGCCAGTCCGGCCTGAGTGTTCGGGATTATAGCGGTCGTCTTGATGAAAAACGGACTTTTGAACCAACCAAAATCGCGGTCGAGGATGCCCGTTATGTCGGCATTGATTATATTACTGCGGCCGATTCCCTGATTATGCGAAACAGCGGAATCATCCTCCAGAATGACCTTGATTTCTCCCCTTATTTTGAAAATGTGCCGCTGGATACATTCTTTATGCGGCATATGGAACTGGACAAGATGACCCTTTTGGGCTGGAAGAGATTGGCAGCACAATATGTGGTAAGACTTGAGGTTGAGTTCCCGCGGAATAATATAACCATCAGATATCGCTTGTTTTCGACCGATACGGAGCGGGAGATCCGCCGGGAGCGTTTTGAGACAACCAAGGCCGACTATCGGGCGCTGGTGCATGAAATCGCCAACGACATCATCAAGGCATTACTCGGTGATGAAGGCATTTATCGCACCAAAATCGCGTATTCCAAAAAACTGGGTGATGCCACCGAGTTGTTCATCGCAGATTTTGACGGTCATAACGAAAGACAATTGACCAACAATGGTTCGCTGAATATCTTGCCCACATTCAGCCCGGACGGCCAATATATTTATTTTACAAGTTATATCGAAGATGAACCGCGGATTTATATGCTGAATCTCAAGACCAATTCGGTTGATTTGATTTCCTCTTACCCCGGATTGAATACGGCGCCGGCGGTTTCGCCGGACGGCAAAACACTCGCCTGCGTGCTCACCAAAGACGGCAATTCGGAGATTTACCTGCTTGAGCGAAACGGCAAGATTAAAAGGCGGCTGACCAACAGCTGGTCAATAGAGACATCTCCGACCTGGTCCCCTGACGGCAAGGAGATAGCCTTTACGTCCGACCGCACCGGTTCGCCGCAGATTTATGTGATGGATAAGGAAGGCTTGAATGTCCGAAGAATATCTTACCAGGGCAATTACAATGATTCACCCTGCTGGTCGCCGCGAGGCGACAGGATAATTTTTACCAGCCGGAACGGGCGGTTTCAGATTGTTTCGGTCGATGTCATGGGTCGGGATTTCAGGGTTTTGGCCGATTTCGGCGATAATGAGAACCCGGAATTTTCGCCTGACGGAAATCATATCGTTTTTGCCTCGAATCGAATGGGCGTCAAAGATATTTATACAATGGACATTTTTGGCCAGAATCAGCGTAAAATAAGCAGCGGCGGGGGTTGCTCTAATCCAACCTGGTCGCCGTATTTAAAATAAACAATATTTTCTGAAGGAGGGATGTGCAGGCGGGTGGATTATGTTTTTTTTGGTTGACCGCTATTTTAATTTTCTTTAGAATGAAGAATAAGAATTGGGAAACAAAAATTTATACCTTAGGAGGCAAAAAATGAAGAAAATCATTCTACCCATGCTGCTATTGACATTGCCATTGATTCTCGCAATCGGCTGCGGCAGCCCACCGCCCCCGGA
>JBFMFJ010000003.1:0-30368 GCA_040752235.1 Candidatus Zixiibacteriota bacterium
GCATTTTGAGAAGGGCCGTGGTCCCTGGAAAATACATATCTCCGGCGACATCATCCGCTGCCTGCGCGGTAATATCCTGATAAGAGGCATAGGTTGAGTTGTAACAGAATACTTTATCGAATACACGATTAGATGGAGCCAATTCCTCGGGATCCATAAAACTGCCGCCGGGCCGGCGTCGGCACAGTATACGCCGCTGACTTCCTATAAAGTCCGAGAGGTACACAATATATGGATTATTATTGAAGTAGCGAAGCTGCGGAAAATCCCCTCCATCCCCGTCAATCTCAATTATACTGCTCCACCTGGTGCCGTCGAACTCACGATACCGCATTGTACCATTGTCAAACACGATGCCTATCCGGTTATCGGCCGTGATCGCCGTATCGAAATTGTGATCAAAACCTGCCCCGGTCGCGATATCCTCTTCATCTTCCCATAATTCTATGAACACATGTTTTCGACGTGTAGACAGGCGAGAACCGTCTATTGTGTAAAAGATGTACATATATGAACCCATTGTTTGTAATCGTGACCACGCCGATGAGACTCCAGACGCGATTTCGTAGCCGTAGCTGGATGGTCCATTTCCCCAATTCTCCCCCCAGTCGTTGGAGTGTTTGGCATTAAGATAGTATCCTCCTGAAGTAATTCTTGTCCACGAAACCCATAATCTTTCAGGTGGTTGAATTTCGATCGACGGATTCACATTGCTGTCGGATTCATAGATAATGCATGCATCACCGACAGCCCAGAGGCCCTGAAAATATCCAAGTTTTCGGCATGCCAGTTTGCTGTCGGCCGATAGCGTATATACAAGATAGATATTGTTTTCGCTATCCATTACGGCATCGAAAGGACTGTCGGCGCAATCGTTCAGGATATTTATCGGTGTCACCCATGAATTGTAGGGTGGGTCGGCATAAGTCAGCTTGACCTGGGTCGGCGATAATTGCATCAAAATGACAATCCTGCCGGCATATTGACCGGAGTTTATTTTGAACACTTTCTTTTCCGGGCTGATACCGGCGCCGGATATGGCCGTACTGTCTGCAAGAAATATTTGCATTTTATCCCTTTCCATCAGGCCCGGCGAATATCACCGGGCCTGTCATGAAACCGCACTGTACTACTCATAAACCGTGTCAAGAACCACCGAAGCTTCTCTGATAATTTTCGCATAGGCGACCGATTCGGTAATAACGGCCTCCTCGAAACGCTGCTCGATGATTTTGTCATATTCCACCATCAGAGGCTGTGTAATGACCTCCTCCACAGCAAAGCGCGAATCCAGACCTATTACAAGATCTTCCGGAACATCATCGCACCTGATAAGCGCCGCACCCAGCGGACTGAACAGTTCACCTCTTCCCTGGAACCTGTACCCGGCCATAGGGTCTTTGAACTCATCCAGGGTCAGGATTGTCTTGAGCTGGTTGATATGACATATAATCGTATTCATTTCGAACGGATCGAATTCCGCCCAGAGTGAAATGAGATCTTCGTACGTCAGGGTACCTGACGCAGCGGTATTGATGGAGGTGGCCGGATTGGAATTGCCGTCCCCATTGAGAAGACAATTGATTACGAATGCGATTTTATCCGTCTGGAGTTTGAAGCCGATGTACCACAACAATACGCGAAACTGCGCCGTCGTTCGGTAGCGAAGCGATTTATAACTTGCCTTTAATCCCAGCCCGTATTCCGGAACATTAATTGAATGCGTCTGCTCGGTCACATGAATTTGTGGAATATCGGCACCTTCTCCGATCGGACGAAGCGAGAATTTGTCGGTCGCTGAGGTATCGACATGAAACGGTGTGTAGCGGTTGCTGTTTATGGTTGTTGAATTCGCCAGAAGCGAAGCCAGCTCCGGCCGCATCGCCTGCCCTTTCTTTATTTCCCTGAGAATGAATTCCGGCATCAGGGCAGGCGCCTTTTGATAAAATTGATCGACCAGGGTGGGATTTTTGCCCCCCAGCCTTATTCCAGCCAGGGCAAGTTGCCGCTCGAAGGCATCAAGCGGCGTGCCGGGAGGGGATGGATCATATTCGGCCGTTTCAAGCAGTTCGCTGAGAGTCATGCCCCTCGTCTCGGCCTCAAGATAAATGTCTTTGTCAATCCTGATCTCCGACGTGCGGCTGAAGTCAATCGGACCACTCAATTCCCTACCGGTCGGATTCGATTTATCCTCATTTGATAATCCGGTTTTCAAAAATTTATTGAAATCCATTTTTCTCCTCCTTCAGTTTAGGTACAATGTGCAATCAGTGGTACCGTTGACTTCCAGGACCGTCCCGCGTGCGATATTCCCGCCGGCCGGGTCGGAAGCCGCCAATGCTGGAGCCTGTTTGACCGTGCCGCCGGCGCCGCCGACGACCCTGTCGCCGACAAGTGGGTAGGTCGACGTTATCGGCAACCGGCAAATACCGCCGACCTGTACTGTCGCCAGACGTTCCCCGTTGTCACGATCGGTCAACGTCAGGGCAATCAGCTTTCCCAGCAATCGCGAGCCATCGGTACATGGTCCGGCCTCATAATTTCCTGTCAGCATGACTGCTTTGCCGATATCCACATCCTTCAACTGATCGATTCCGCCGCTTTGTGCGATGTTGAAGGTCGCCAAAACCGGCGCAATTGCCTCAAGATTCTGCTCTCTTATTGACATTCTCACTCCTTTTCTTTTGCATTATCGGTTCATTAAGGCGGGCAAATTCCCACACTACCTCAGGGCATCAGCCCACAATTAAATCTTATGCTCCATCCAATTCCCGTTCGATGCCAGCCTGGCTGAAATCCCGGTATACTTAAAACTTGCCGGGAACCTGTTTCTGAAACGGGCGGCGGTCTTACGGTACAGCTTGATTAACTCTTCAGCATGAATTGCATCAATCGATTCGGAAAGTACCGACATGGTTTCGAAGTCATTTTCATCCGGCTTGCAGATAACCATAGCCTTGAGCATTCCCAGTATTCGCAAACGATAATCATCCTTGATTAAATGTAATTCCCTGGCATTTTTCTCAACATCCGCATGCCCGGCTTCAATATTCATCAACAAACGGGCCAGGCTGTCGAAGTCGATTAATTCAATGGCGTTTCTTTCGAGATTATTGCATGCAGCCGTGAGTAAGGATTTTTCATCATTTGTAGTTTTCACTTCTTATCCCCTTGCCCCAAAGAGTTATTGTTGGTATTGGTTTTATAAAAGACATATCGCTTCCTGCTTTTTAGAACCGCCGATCTCAGTGCAAATTCACCGTCCAGATAACCTTTCAGGAATATCCTGACAGTCTCGCCATGTGCGGTTTCACTAATTATCGAGCCATGATGAATCAGATTTGCCTGGTCATGAGGAATGCCTTCCATCTGCCCGGCAAAAAACCACCGCCCTTCCTCAAGCAAAGCACTGTCAAAACGGGAAATCAAATAAGTCTTTTTTCCCGTTTTTCCATTAAGATTGAGAACGACATCATCATTGCTCTGAAAAAGTGAGTAGGTGCAGTTATAATCTTTCTCATCCGCATTTTTCAAAAGAAGACCAATATCATCGGGTCGCTCGGCGTAAAGCGAGGCACACATAATTTTCGGTTGCGTCAATTCGATTGCATCTCTCGATCCTTGTATGGAGTAGACTTCAAGCTCGACAACATTCCCTTCTTCCCACCTGGTCGTACTGTGAATGGTTTCGGATATTTCGGTCATTACACCATCAACATTGCAGAACAGAGTATAATGATAGCCGTTTCTTGTCTGCCTTCGACCCGTGATTTTGGCTGGGACACGCTTCTGATTGGTGAGCAGGAATCTTTCAGGAGTATCGGAATCAAAGATTTCAACGCCGCATCTGGTGGCACAACGTTTAAAGCATTCGGCAATGCTTCCCCCACTTAACGCGGTGGCGGGAACAAGCATGGCAGTTTGATCGGCAAAAAGATTTTCGAATCGCCTCCTTCTGTCACGGCCTGAGGCATCAATGACATTTTCACCATTTTCTGCAATCAGATCGACTATTTTCAGTTCGAGACGTCGAACCGATGATTTTTCTCCTTTCAAATAGCGGGCAACTTCATCAACAGACTTTCTCTCCTTGCCGCAATAGCCCAACAGCCGGCATTCAACTTCAAAATTGCAGTCCGGTAATTTCAGACCTGAAATGAACCTTCCTATAATTTCCGAGTCAAAATTTCTTTCATCAACATTGGTCAATCTAATATTTCCATTATCCCTGCTCAGGTTCAATCTGATAGCATCATAGGCCGGCATTACAAGGCAGTCACGGCTCTTATTAATAGAATCGAGTGACCAGAGACGACGAATCGTCCCCGGCAATTCCAAAGCTTTATCTTTCGCAACAGGCTCATCCGACGCACCATCAAAGAATAACTTATCGGTGATTGAGGTATCTCTGACCGAACCTCTGTATACCAGCGAAGTTTCCAGCACTTTCAGAATTTGGCGATAATTGAAATAGGCCTGCCTGGCTTCACCGTTATCGCTTTCATATTTTTCAAAGGGCCGATGGCGGCACTGCCTGATGTCCGATCCGCAAATTGAACACTCGGGAAAATTGAAAATGAAACTGATCGAGCATTCCTTGTAAATTCCGGCGTCGATATTTTTTTGAAGATCCTCTCCTTTCTCACTTTTTTTCAGCCAGTAAAAATATGCCTTGACCCAATTGACTCCATCACGCTCGATTGTCTCCGCGTGGAAATTCCTGGCAATGGGAAGACTGTCTTTGCGATGCCCGATCATAACCGGGCTGTCAATCAGCATTTCAATCAACCGAGGATACTCATCAATCGGAAATCGTCCGCCGTGGCTGTTTACCTGGTCCGAAACGATATACATCGCTCTTATATAGACATCATCAGCGGTTAACTCAGTCGGCGGCCTGATATTGCCGTTTATCTTACTTATCAGATCCTGCGGCAGATCATGGCCAGTCTCGACTAGCGAAGCAGTTAATTTGCCCAAAAGTTCTTTCATAACACCTCCGTCATAAGACCCCCCGGTGACACAATTACAATCAAAATGGTGCAGAAATTGATGGTGCCGATTATGCAAACACTTTCACAGAAAAGACAGGATTTCTACACCGCGTTATGTGTATTTTCAATCCCCATTGGCGGCCAACAACTTACATAAAATCAAACAAAGTGTAAAAGCGGCACGGCAGTTGCAGGACATGAATTTGGAAATTGGATTTTATTTTTGAGGTTTATTATGGTTGTCTATCGAGCTAAGAAAAGAAGCATGTTCAAGTGGATCCTGGCGGCCATACTGTTCATTTCCGCCCTATGCATCACCTTCAATGATGTATACGGTGCCGTCTCTTCTTTTTAACTTTGCATATATCATCTTTTGATATATGATTTCTTTGCTTGCATTTGGCATCAAAATGTAAGCACCGCGATATCACTTAATAAGGCCTGCATTCGATAAGATCGGATGCAGGTTTTTTTATACAATACCAAGCCGCGGTTTTATTATCGGAATATCAGGTTTGTACAGCGGCCACAGGGCTAGCGCCAGGGCCATGACGCCGTCAAAAGTATTGTTGTCATCCCATCGTGCTTCCCTTAATTCATCTTCAATCGACCATATTTTCCCGTTTTCATCGGGTAATTCCCAGCGATGATACCTGACTCTCCTCATGCTGTGAAACAGCTCCAGATTACTCAGTAATTCACTTTTTGATTTCTGTGAGAAAATAAATGAGGTCGGATTGAAATCCTGCAGTTGCGAAACAACCACATCGCCTAGACCGGTTGCATCAATCACAAGTTGTCCCGGGAATTGTCTTTGCTGTGCGCGGATTTTCTCAAGGATTATATTCCAATCCCACTTTTTGATTCTGGTAAGCGCCACCACCGTGGCAATTCCATTCCTGAGAGCAACAGTGATTCCGACAGTCGCCGTCTTCTTTCGCGCCAGATCCCAGCCTGATATATATCTGACCGTGTGGTCTTCAATCTGTCTCGGGATGACAGGCTCGCCTGCCTGCAACAAAGCCGTATCGACATCTTTTCCCGGAATAATTTCTCCGCCGGAATCGACAAACTGTCCCATTATATTCTGGGCCACTCTTTTGTCGCTGAGGTATTTTAATTGAAGGCTGATATAATCATGTGAAATGTATTCATTCTCTCTCGTATCGCCGAATTGGACATAACCGCTTTCAGGGCGATTTTTCAATTCAAGCATCTTGCGATAAAACCAATTCCGTCCGTTTGGGGTGGAGACCAGATCAAGCTTGCCCATTCGATCGGCCAACCTCATCTTGATCACTTCATTAACGACATATTCGGCCTCCGGATCAAAGGCGACTTCATCGAAAATGAAATAATCATAATCATTGCCGAGAAGATATTCTCCGCGCCTCTGCGTCGAACGGGCCTCGATCACGGCGCCATTTCCCAGTACTATGCGGGGATATGGTGACACCGTCACTTTTTTTATCAGGCCGTCGACACGGCATGATGATTTCAGGATTCTCAGAATAGTCTTATATATTATACCGGCCTGATCCTGTGTGATGCTGGCTGTGACGACATGATACTTACCGCATTTGTCATACTGTAAGTCCCTGATTCTGAACAGAGCATGATGTATGATTTTGATTGCCTCGGCATAGGACTTCCCCCACCGGTTGCCAGTGACCAGAAGATTTTCGCTCCGGTTGCTCTCGGTTAACCATTTTATTTGCCCGGGATGAGGATGTATATCCAAAAACTTCCAGGCAAAAAACGGGATGTCCCTCATGGCGCGGCGCCAGTCGGATTTGCGCAAAAGACCCTTTATATTAAATCACCCGCTTTGGCGGCGGCGGAATCCTTTGATATCAGACCAGCCGAATATAGTTTCAGAAGGTTATCAATTCTGTTTTTGTCAATTTCCGCCCGGTCGGAAGCCAGATATGAGATGGTGTTATCAAATCGATAGCGGCATCGGCAGTCGAATCCATTCAGCGCCAGTTCGATATTACCCATCCATTCCATAAACCTGGCTGTCTGACGCTGTACCGAGATTACCTGCCTCATCACCAGATCATACTTGAATTGCGCCCAGTTGTGGGTTGTCCCATAACTGTACCCCAGCATGAATGGCGATAGATTGGTCCCGGCGCAAATCTCCTCGACCATGGCGCGATGATTCAAAAACCAGGAATGTGTCACACCCTGCATATTCCTCGGGCCGATATAGTCAATCTTGATATTATCCCAGGTAACCGGATTATCTTCGGGGCGGCAATCACGAATCATCGAAACCGTTTCATCGAAGTATTCATTGACACGCTCGGCGTAGGCGTCGTCCGATTCACCTGACATCTTTTCAGGAGGCGCTATTTGCACATGCAGCCGATGATACCCGGCATTGTGTGTCGCCAGTCTCATATCATCCACCAGCTGCTGTTCAATATAAGCCACGAATGGTATCGACCCCAGCATCGATCGCCCCAGGCCGCTCCCGGTGTCGGAATTTAGTCCGAGATAATAAAAATCATCGCTGTCCAGCCTGATTTCACCTTTATCCGTCTGATAGACTAAGCCAGCATCCGGGGAATCGGATATTGCTATATCAGAGGGATCGATCGGCTGAAAATGATCGACGCCGCTCAGATCCGACTTAAGAATGATAAAACCGGAAAAAGCCCCATCTGTGAAAAGGGCGTTAAAAAGAAGCGGCATGAATGATTCGATGCCCGCCGTCTTTTGAAAATGATGAGGATATATTCGAAGAGACATCCTGTCCAGACAGTCAACGGCGCTCTTTCGGGCCTGCTCCGATACCGTATCGACAATTTCAAATCCTCCCGGCGCCGATGACAAACGGCTCCAGGTCCATATGCAGGAATTCAAAACCGGGATAGTATCCCTGAGAAATCGATATAAGCCGATTTTAAAGCCATTAAAGGAATTGCCGTTGTTTCGCCACCAATAACTGCCGGGCCTGCGGCCGACCACCCTCCCGAACGGGAATATGTCATTTGATTGAGGGCCGGTTCGGACCAGTTGGCAGTTTTTTAAAAAACTGTTTCTTTTCTTGATATCCATAATCTTACCTCCTCTATAAACCGGCCTTTCACTATTTAACTCTATTTTGAATGCGTTTTTGTCCGAGATTGAATGGAAAGTCAGAAAAAAGCTGATTTGGATAAGCGCAATCAGTTTCAGTTCAATAGATTACATATTATGCTCAAAAAGTGCACAACTTTGCGATTTTCTATATTTCACACGATATTAAAGTATTTTATCGTAATTCAAGTCGTTGTAATACAACCGATTACCTGTCCAGTGTTTTATCGTGTTTATGGCATTCGGATTGCTTATTTCATCATATAACGAAGATTGTACCTAAGAGGAGTGCCACATGAAAAAATTTTTAATACTCGGATTAATCCTGAGCCTGCTGGCTATATCTCCAGCTAACGGAGCTTTTAGCTGGGATTACTATGACTTCGGAGATAATCCATTTGACCACAACAACAACTGGAGTCCGGTCAGCTACCCATTCGGTATTGGCGAATTGCCATCTCCCGGCTACCTTGGTGAGGGCGGCGAGAAATTCGATCTTGAAGGATTTCATTTCGCCATAGAGGGAAACACGGTTCATCTTGCTCTCGTGAATTCATTCGGTTACAGCGCCTATTCCACGGCCTGGCATCAGAGCTATCATTTGGGCGACATCTTCTTTGGCTTTGACGGCACCAATACTCAGTATGCCATTGATGTTTCAGCCGGCCGGCTGGTCGAAGTCGGTTCCTATGTCGGCATTCCGGACAAACCTGGCACTTATTATGACTACACCGATATCCGCGATCAGGTCGGGGCCTGGGAAATAGGCCAGGGAAATGACCTTGGCGCGGTCAATAACTCCCTTAATTTCTGGGCCGGTTTGGAGACAAATCCAATGCTGGGAAGCGGTGATACCTATATCTGGGAATTTGCCTTTGATATCAGCCAGGTGAGTGGGTTTTCAGGCGCCTCCTCAATTTCGTTCCACAACATCCTGGAATGCGGCAATGATATGATTGAGGGGACCTATAATATAGTCCCTGAACCGGGTACAATCCTTCTAATCGGACTGGGCCTGCTTGGCATTGGCGTTATTAGAAAAAAAGTAATATAATTTATCCTAATTGACTTCCGAAAAGCCGGGGATATTTCCCCGGTTTTTTATTTGTCTAAAGCTTGACAGGCTTCGATTTTTTTATATTTTTATCCGAGTCTTTTTATTATTGGCGTGCTTGAAAACAGGAAGTTACACCGTCAGTCAGTCGCATTGGATACTGCCTTGAGAACACATTTGCCTTTAGTCTCCAGAACATTCACTGTCTTGATGATTTCTATCATTCTGCTCCTGGCGGGCTGTTCCGGCGAAAAGAGCAAAACCATTATTTATAATGCGGAAAAATTATATCATCAGGCCGAGAAATTAAGACAAAAGGCCGGAATAAAGCCCGGTTTGGACAACACTGATATTTATCAGCAGCTTAAAACGGCATATTTTGCTGCCACCGATTATTGCTGGGCAAATATTGATTCCCTCGCTGTAGAGACATTCCCCGATGAAAGAAAAAATCTTCAGTCTATCGGATTCATGGCGACCAATCGCCTGACCCAAATATATTCCGCTGAAAAAAAATATGACTCTGTCATTTTCGTAATCAGTCAGCTTTTACATTTTACGAATCTTGAGGGAATTGAACTCCTGACAGCTCGCTTTAACCTGGCTCGAGCTTATCAATCCAAGGGTGATTTGACGGATGCCGTTAATATCTACCATTCGCTATTAGATACTTTCTATCCCCCTGTAACCGATAAAAATGAAATAATCGCCATGGTTCTTAATCTCCCCCTCCAGATAATCAGGACATACCAGACCATTGACAATGACTCTCTGGCCAATATAGAAAGCAACACCGCCGAAAAATACTATCAACGCTTGAAAACCGACTGGCCCGGTTCGGCGATCGAAAACGCCGCCTTAAGCAATCTGGCCCGCCTTTATTATGATCAGGCGAGGTGGGATGACGCTATCAACCAGCTCAATAAGCTGACCGATTCAAGCGGGCGGGTTGATGTCGAGGCGGCCATGATGACGGCCGGAATTCTTATCAACGGCAAAAAACAATATGACAGAGCCATTGGCATTTTTGATGATTTGCTTGGACGAGTAACCGATACAACCCTGATTCCGGTTATTTTGCTTCGTAAGGGAATTGCCCTCTTCGAGAAAAAGGACTATCAGGGATGCAGGAAAATAATGTCGGAAATCAACGATGATTATGGGTATTTCTATAAGCAGGATCCCACGCCGCAAAAGTATATCGCCCTTTCATTTGACAGACTGGGAGACTGGAATAGAGCCGAAAACGAGTATAAATGGCTAATGGACAATTATTCCGTCACCGGACCGGCTTTTGATGCCTATTTGACCGTGGCCGAGCACTATAAGACAGTGAACAACAAAGAGTTATCTGATTCCTGGTTTCAGCGCGCGGATGAATTCTACAATATGATGGCCGGTCGCTACTCAGGAACCGCTGTGGAAGCCTCGGCTATCTCCTACCTCGCCGAATCGGCCCGAAGGCGCGAAAAATGGGAATTGGCGGCCAAATATCTGGAGCAGTTATATAACCGCTATCCGTCAACCGATCATGGCCGGAGAGCCCTGATCAATGCGGCCTCAATTTACAGGGAAAAATTTCACAATGAGGCTCACGCCGATTCCCTGATCGATTTACTCAAAAGGGAACTAATACCTCTCGACGAGGGTAAAAATATTAACAATATGACCGAAAATATTAACTAATAACCATAATAATGGATTGGATTGTATGGAGGAAAAATGAGCTTAGCGAAACCGATGATACTGGCAGCCATAATGTTGCTGGTGATCTCAGCCAGCCTGATGGCTCAGGATGATCAATACGGCAAAATAGACACTGTCTATGCCGAGCCGTATCAGATTGATGCCAAGAACTGGGCTGTCAACGTATCAATGTTCAACGATGAAGAGATTCTTGCAATTTCTATTCCCCTCGTCTTTAATGCCGGGAAGACCGCTATTGTCGTGGATTCCACCATTTTCAAAGGCGGAGTCGCCGAGACATTCAGGGTTAAACACGCCCGTGTTGACACGGCCACGCAGTGTGTGACCATAGGCCTTATCGCCGATGTCGGAGTTTCAGTACCCCCGATACCGCCAGGAAGAGGAAGAGTTGCAACAATATTCCTTTCCGCTCTCGATAAATCCGACTTCAAACTGATGTCGGTGGATACGACTACAACCCCTCCGGGAAATAACCTTCAGTTGGTTAAACCGCCGACAGAAGGTATCGTCCCCGTTTTTGTCGTGAAGAAAGCGGAAAAGGCCACCAAAGAAGAAGTGGAGAAAAAAGAAAAAGTCGAAAAGAAAGAAGGCTGATGCTTTTTCCGAAATAAGGAAATAAAATATGGCCCGATTTATCTTGGAATCGGGCTTTTTTATTGCCCCTTATAGTAGGTACGAATCGTATCACGCCGTTTGTTGACCAGATACTTTGAAAGCTTGTCCGCAAGATCGGGCGGCAACTTCTCCTTTGCGTAAAATTCTTTATACAACACGCTGGGGTCAAGCTTAAAGCATTCATCCAATCCTGCGTTTCTGACATACATTGAAATTTCTAGATAGGCTTCTTCATCATCGGTTTTGCTCGGAAACGATTTGGCATCCTGGCTTGATAATGTTATACTGCCCCGGGGAGCCGCCAGATTCGTCACGTCGTATTCGGTGCAATATCGCACAATATCTTCCTTTAAGGCCTTTAGTTTTGATTCAAGTTGCTTTTTCTCTTCATTGACGGCCAGGTACTCTTCCGCCAGTGTATTGCCCTGTTCGGCATCGAATTCAACCGTGATTTCATCCTCAATCGCCAGCCGGTGCCTTTTGGCCGGACATAATTCATAGTAAACACACCAGTCGCAGATGGCCGATTCGCGGGGCGGAAAATTATCCTCGACAGCCGCCTGCTCGATCTCGAGAATCTTCTGGAAAACGCGATATCTAATCTCCTCAAGCTTATCCTCATCCATTACCGTTTTCATTTCTGTCCCCTGTCTCAAGAAAATCTGCTTTAGCTCGATTTGCCCGAAGTCCGGCCACAGGTATTTGACTCCAATCTGGTAAAGTCCCATTTGCTCGTCATCATTCAAAAGTTGCTGAGTCGGCAAAAAAGACCTGGTTTTGTAGTCGATAATTTCGACCACACCGTCTTTTCGAATGCTGATCCGATCTATTTTGCCGCTGATACTGAAACGATTGCCTGAATCAAGCGGGAAGGAGACATTTTTCTCCAGCGCCAGGGTATCTCCATCATCAAAAGGCTGGTATTTTTCATAATATTTTTTCAGAGCTTCGACACCCACCTTGATATAATCTTCAACCCCCAGATGCTCGCGAGTGACTTTTATTGACTCTTTGTCCGGCCCTTCCCAGTATTCGTTATAACTTGCCAGAAGTTCATCAAGGGTCTGTATTCGCCCGTTCATCTTTAGCGTATACAGCTTTTCCAGGGCATGGTGGACTGCTGCGCCAAGGAAGGCCTCAACGCTCACCGGTTTTTCGACCGCGGCTTTTTCGATATATTGAAATTTGTATTGTCGGGGGCAGGTATCGAAAGTTCCTATTTTTGAATTACTATAGGAGCGCGCCATTTTACCTCCAGTATTAATTATATAATCGATTAGTAAATGATACGCCCCGCCTTATATGAAATCAATCACAAAAAAAACCGGTCTCGAAAGACCGGTCAAATGATTGGTTGGTGATTCCTAAACTTGATTCTTACGGCAGCGAAAAGACTAATCCAGCCGTAAAGCTGTTCACTTTCGCTGTTTCGGACGGCATATCAATCCAATTCAGACGATATTCGGCGTTCAGCTTGAGCGGAAACGTCGGTATGCCGATCTCGAAACCAGTCATAAGATGATAACCCATTCTGGTCTCGGTCGTCGAGATACTCTCGGCTTCATCAGCCAGAGCCCAGGACGCAGGATAATCGACATCGTATCCGACATTATGAGTCGCCAGACCGGCACCCAAATAAGGTGTCGCAAACGGCAGCTCAAACGGATATACGGCCGAGGCTGAGAACAGAAGATCACGTGTCTTAAAGTCAACGGTTTCTCCCAGAATTGAATAGGAATCGCTTCTCCAGGCATATTCACCGCTTACAATAAGGTCAACCATGGGTATGGATGAGAATCTTACCTGAAGTCCACCCAGAGCCATGTTGCTATTATCCTCACTTGGGGTTGACAGTGAGGGTTGGTCATAATCTGTCAGCAATCCACCTTTAACGCCGAAAGAAACTCCAGTCAACGCAAAGGAAGGCGCTGCAAACGCCAGACAAAACATGACGATTAATAGTTTTTTCATGTTGCCTCCTTGGTTTCCTATATTTATCGACATCTTGGAGGAGATATTTACTGCCGGACACAAAAGAAAGACAAAAAGGGATACTCAATCCTTTAACTTGCAAGAGATTATAAATTTAACCTTATTGATTAACGGGACCGAAGTAAAGTCTGATCAATTTTGGAACACCAGGGAATTTTTTTCCACAAAAACAAAAAGCCAAAAAATCATTGCCCTGCAAAAATCAGGTATTATTGACTTCATCCTTCTTTTGAAGCCTGTTGATCATGTCATTCAACTTTTCAACCTCGGCGCGTGCAGCATCGGCGAAATCGCTTTCGGTAGAGGCGTACAGCACTGACCGCGAGACATTTATAATAGCCGGATGCCTGAAATTGTCGGTGCCAAAGGTAACGGCTTTTTCCAAATCTCCCCCCTGAGCTCCTACGCCCGGGATAAGGATGGGCATATCGCCGGCTACCTTCCTGACATCGGCCAACTGCTCCGGGTGCGTTGCACCTACAACCAATCCCAGGTTGTTTTCTTTGTTCCAGTAGGCCACTTTTTCGGCAACATGCATGTAAATCGGTTTGTTGACAACATGCATCAATTGAAAGTCACGGCTGCCCGGATTCGACGTCAGACAAAGTATGAAGGCGCCTTTGCCCTTGTGATCCAGAAATGGGCGAATCGAATCATAGCCCATATATGGATTGATAGTCACCCAATCGGCATTAAGACGTTCAAACATGGCTTTGGCATAATGCGCTGCAGTATTTCCGATATCTCCGCGTTTTCCATCGGCGATGACTATGAGATCATCCGGGATTTTCTGGATAATTTTTTCAAGAAGTGAAATTCCTTCCGGACCGCGTTCTTCAAAAAAAGCCAGATTCGGCTTGTAAGCACAGACTATGTCTTTGGTGGCATCGATTATTGCCAGTGCAAAATCATACCACCCTTTTATCGATGTCGCGTAATCAGCCGGAAGCCTCTTCTGATCCAAATCGAGACCGACACACAGCATGGAGCGATTCTTTTCCTGAACCGCCTTTAAATCACTGACTGGATTCATCAATATTTCCTCAGCTTACCTGTCAATTCCCTGATACTGCCTAATTTATTTTGTAAAAGGTATTTTTGCAATCCTTTTACGATTTTGATCGGCGCATCCGGTTCTACGAATAACCCGGTTCCGACCTGAACCGCTGTGGCGCCGCACAGGAAAAACTCAACCACATCAACCCAGTTCATTATGCCACCGATTCCAATTATCGGGATTTTAATCGAATTATAGACCTGATGAACCATAGCCAGGGCCACCGGTTTGATTGCAGGTCCCGATAAGCCTCCGGTATTATTGGTCAGCCGCGGACGAAAAGTGTCAATGTCAACCGCCATACCCACCAGAGTATTTATAACCGAAAGAGCATCCGCGCCGCCCGCCTCACAGGCCCGGGCAATCACCCTTATATCAGACACATTAGGTGATAATTTGGCTATTACCGGTCTGGGGAATACCTTTTTTACCGCCGCAACCGCCTGCTCGGCTCGAGCCGGGTCTTTGGCAATTTCCATCCCCGACTCGACATTGGGACATGAGAAATTCAATTCCACCATATTCGCCCGGGGACAATCCGCCAGCCGCTGCGATATTTCAACATATTCCTCCAGCCTGGCACCGGCGACATTCACGACAACGACCGTCCTGAATTTTTCCAAAAAAACCAGTTTTTCCTCGATAAAATCATCGACTCCGACATTGGCCAGACCGATGGCATTCAGCATGCCAGCCTCCGTTTCGGCTGTCCGGGGCGGCCGGTGCCCTTCTCTCGGCTTTACCGTTATCGATTTAGTAACAATCCCGCCTAACGCTGACAGGTCATATATATCGGCCAGCTCTTCCCCATAGCCGCAGGTTCCCGAAGCTGTAAGAATGGGATTGCTGAATTTGACTCCGGCGATTTCAACTGATAAATCCGCTTTCATAGCAGCACCTCCCCCACATCATAAACCGGACCTTCACGGCAAATCCTGGTATAGCCCCCGGCGCGAAGCGGCTTGATACAGCCCAGGCAGATGCCGATTCCGCACGGCATCGGCGCCTCGAGTGATAATTGTCCGGGGAGATTATTGCTCAGAGCCAGTTCATCAACTGCCTTTAGCATGCCTTCCGGACCGCAGGCATAAATTCGAAATGCCCCGTCCTTTAAATCTATGGCATCTTTGATGGCGTCGCTGACAAATCCCTTGAAACCATATGATCCATCATCGGTCGAAGGATAAAACTTTATTCCCAATTTTTTAATGCGGTTCATTTCCACAAGATCCTCTTTTGAGGCTCCTCCGTAGAAATACCAGATCTTTCGAGGATCGTGCCCTTTTTCAAGGAGCTGCCTCGCTAACAGGTAAATCGGCGGCATGCCGATTCCACCAGCCGCAAGAATCGCAGATTCGCGCTTTGAAGGCAACTTGAAGCCATTTCCGAGCGGCCCCATGATACTGAGTTCAGCGCCTTTTTCAAGCTTCGACATCATGATCGTACCGCGGCCGAAGATTTTAAAGATTATGCTTAGCTGTTTTTTATCCGCGTCGAAATCATAAACCGAAAAGGCTCTCCGGAAAAGGAGGTTTGTACCGGGCTGTTTGACATGGATAAATTGACCAGGTTTAATCGACCGGGCCATGCTAAAAGGGGCCAGGTCAAAAATAAAATTTCCCCGGCCCAATGATTTCTTTCTTGTTAATTTAACATTCTCTACAATAATCTTGCTCATCTCAAATCCGATGGAAGTGGTATATAATATTTATAAACAAACCAACTGCCGACCAATTCCGCCGTGATCCAGAATGTCGGGAATTCGGCCGATAAGACTGTCTCTGTGGCCTCCTCATTAAGTTCCTCGGACGGGGTCGGATTCATCAGTCTCAAGTCTTCTATTCTTCCGAAAGCGTCAATTTTCACCTGGAAGTATAAATATCCCTCGAAATTCGTATAGTAGGCGGCCGGAGGATAACGGAATTCGCGGTCGAATCTCGATGGCTCGCCCTGTGTCTGGAAAAGAGTCGTTCCGCTCGGACCGATAAAGTACTTCTCTTCGGGCGTCAGAAATTTCGTAGTGTCATCATCATATGCCAGCGTGGAATCTCCAGACTCTCCGGCCTCGGCATCAACAAAAAGTGAATCCTCATCTTCACCGGTTTCCCGGATTATTCGGGGCTTAACCGTTAATTTCTTGTCCGCAACCTTGCCATATTCGGTATTAGGAAATGAATCGGCGAAGTAAGCATATGCGAAATAAAGTGAGGAGTCGCCGGGGCTCATAAAGGTTTCAGTCGTCCAGAGCAGAGCATATTTTGCCTGAATATTATATGATGATCGCGGGAAACTGTCGGCCACATATTGATAATAATACATGGCCGAATCAATAAGGCTGTCGTCGAAAGCGAATTTCTCAGCTTTTTTGAAGTACAATTCAGCATACCCGGTATCCGCCCGCGTTCCTCTCAATCCCAGTAAATCGAGCGCTTCGGGGAGAAAATCCGAGCGGGGATAATCGTTAATTACATTTCGCAGTATACTGTCAAATTTCAGCGTATCGTCGTAATAATCACGCTCCATCAGGGCGAGGGCTATCTGCGCCTTTGGAGCGACATAGGCGGTGGGAAACTTGGTTGAAACGTACCTGAATTCCTGCATAGCCGAATCGGGTTGTTCAAGTTTGGTTAGATACAACTCGGCAAGAAGATACTGGGTTTCTCCGGCTTTATCTATTTCCTTTTCGGTGGCTGTCGAATCAAGGTCTTTCTGGCCCAGATACTCCTCTAGTTTGCCAATATTGGTGGAATGTTCAAGAGCATCCTGATATATCTCGCTTGTCCCGCCCACCGCCTTGGCTTTGTCATAGTATTCCTTTGCTTTCTTATAGTCTTCATATTCGTTTTGATATAACAAACCAAGGTAATAATTGGCCAGAGCGCCTTTGGGATGCCGCGGATTTTCAACCGCCACCTGATCATACATATCTTCAGCCAGAAGCATATCACCCTGCCACTCATAGCCCTGAGCCAGCATCATTTTGACCGAAGGCAGGGAGTCATAATACAATTCATCCCCGGCAAGCTCATTGAAATATTCCATGCCCTTTTCAATGTTATTGGTGTAATAATTGCATTCACCAAGGCGGAATTTCACTTTGTAACTATCATCCCGGCTTAATTCATCCTTGGATAGTTCTTCGTATGTTATAATGGCGTCCTTATATCTGAATCGACTGAATTGCCCGTCGGCAATGTACATTTTGGCAACGATTTTTTCCTCGTTATTTCCCAGCGAATCAATCACCGACATGAAATAAGGAATCGCTTTGGCATAATCTTTCTTCTCATAATTATATTCTCCCAGCGCCATAGCGGCTTCGGATTTGATGCCTTTGTCCTTTACCTCCATAAAAAGCTCCTCAAATAATGCCATGGCATCTTCTTCATCGCCCAGTCTGAGTTTCGATTTCGCCAGATACAACTGTGATTCTTTGTAATAACTTGACTTGGGGAAATTAGCCAGTAATTCTCTGAACCTCTTGGAGGCTTTTCCATAGTCCTCGATATAATAATGAGAAACCCCGTTAACAAACAAAGCGTCGTCATAGTATTTGGAATTGGGGTGTTTATCAATGACCTTTTCCGTTTTTTCGATGGCCGTCTTGTATTGTCCGGTGGCCACTTTTCCGCCGATGGCCTTGGCCGACTTTCTTTTCGATTCGGCGTCATTGAAAGCCTTGCGGGCAAGGTAAAAGGTGTTGTAGTAAACACAGCCGGTTCCCAGCATGAGAACCAGTGCCATAACCAATAATTTAATAAGTCGATTCATAAGACAAATGTTGTATAAAACCATTTCCTAATCCAGCATCATAAAACGCGTCGACCGCTTTGTCAAACTCTTTGACTGTCAGGCGGCGATTTATTTTCTCGTCATCAACCGCTTTATATGCCGGAAAATACTGACTCATAAGCGAAACATATACATCCGGCGAAATCTCTTCAGCAAGAAAATTGAATATTCCCTCCGAACCGGACAAATTATTCGGAAGAACCAGGTGCCTGATGAGGATACCTTGCAGGGCCAAATCTCTGTCGTCCATGGTAAGGTTCCCCACCTGGCGATACATTTCCCTTATGGCCTCCCGGTTAACCTCGACATAATTATCGCACCCCGAATATTGTTTGGCAATTTGGCTATCGTTGTATCTCATATCCACCAGATATATGTCTATTATACCCTCAAGGAGCTTCAGAATTCCCAATTTTTGAAAACCAGAACAATTGTAAACTACTGGTAGCTCCATCCCGGCTTCGCGAGCCCGACCCAGCGCCATTAGCAGCATCGGCAGCATATGATCGGGGGTTACAAAATTGATATTGTCGGCACCGCGCTTTTGCAGTTCAAGCATCATATCACGGCACTCATCAATGGATATAAACGAACCTGTCCCCATTTGCGAAATAGGGTAATTCTGACAATATTTGCAGAATAACGAGCAATTGGCAAGGAATATTGTGCCGGATCCTCCGCCACCCGACAGAGGCGGTTCTTCGCCAAAGTGCAAATTATAGCTGGCCACCTTTAATTCGGTGCCGCTGTTACACTTGCCGCGTTCGCCGGCAAATCGGTCGACCCTGCATTCATGGGGGCAAATTTCGCATCTTGTCAATGATTGGAGAAGAGTCTCGCCGGTTTTGATAATCTCTGCCGCTGTCTTTCTGATCATTCCTGCATTCTTTCGATAATCTCCGGGAGTATTTCCCCGGATTTGCCCTGGAGGGCGCAATCGGCGATTTCACTCAGCGGCGTCGGATCGAGGTTTATCTCCACCAGGTACGCCCCGTTTCGCTTTGCCGTTAACGGCATGGCGGCGGCCGGGTAAACCAGTGCCGAGGTTCCTATGGAAAAAAAGAGCTCGGCTCTTTCTGAGGCGTTGATGGCATCATTGATGGCCTTGGCGGGAAGTAATTCCCCAAACCAGACCACTCCCGGACGGATATTTCCGCCGCATTCGCATTTGGGTATTTCATTTTCCGTGATAACGATTTCACCATTATACGGGCGGCTGCAATCCAGACACTTGTTAAGAGCGATATTTCCATGCAACTCCAGGATGTTGCTTGAACCGGCAATACGATGAAGATTGTCAACATTCTGGGTAATCAGCGTGAAATCCTCAAAACGTTTTTCCAGCTCCGCCAGGGCATAATGGCCCGGATTGGGTTTGACCCTGCTGATTATATCGCGGCGATAAATATACCATTCCCAGACCAGTCGCGGATTATCCATAAACGCTTCGACTGTGGCCAATTCCTCAGCCCGGAATTTCTTCCATAATCCGTCTTCACCTCGAAAAGTGGGCACGCCCGACTCCGCCGAAATACCGGCTCCGGTAAGAACGGCAACCCTTTTGGCTGTTTTGAAAACTTTTATAAACTCTGGTGGTAGTTCTAACATCGCAATAAAATACGAAATTTCCGCCGGTGGGGAAACTGTTATTTATAGTTTGTTTTATCGCCATTTAGGGCTAAATTTAAGTCATGCGGATGAAATCAATATTTGCATTATTTGCCATCTGTCTGACACTATCAATCTTGGAAATAACCGCCAGAGTAACTGAGTCCAGACTTTCAAAAGATACCCCGGAAATTTTCGAAAATCCGGGATGGCAGCCGCGTTTTTTCAACTCCTTTCTCGGCTGGCACGAAAGCGACCCCGACCTGCTGTGGAAATTCAGGAAAAATATCGACAATCCCCTGATTAAAACCAATTCCAGAGGTCTCCTGGGTGAGGAAATCCCGGCCGGAAAGGAAGAAAATGTCTTTCGCATCCTGCTCCTGGGCGATTCCTCCCCGGTCGGTCTGGGTCTGAAATCCCGTGAACAGGTCTTTAATGAGATTCTCGGCTATCTGCTGAACATGCAATTTCATGGAAATCGAAAATTCGAGGTGATTAATGCGGCCGTCTCCGGATATACCAGCGAACAAATATGGCGGTTTCTCCGGCAAAAGGGATGGGAATTGCAGCCCGATCTGATAATACTGTACTGCGGGAATAATGATGCCTCGATTTCCGGGCAATTTCAAGATTTTGATCTTTTCGAGAGACAAAGGTTTAAATTTATCCGCCGCTTGCTCTCGCACTCTGCACTCTATCGCTTTCTCAAAAACCTTATCCTGTCACCCGGTAAATCTGATGCGTCAAATCCTTATCAATTGACATTAAGAGTACCCCCCGAACGATTCGCCGAGAATCTTGGGAATATCATCAATCAGTGCCATGAACATAATTGCCCTCTAATAATCGCCAAACCGCCCGTGCCGCTTCTATGGCCGGCCGGTCTTCAATTCCGGGCCCTGGCTCATATCAGTGATAAAGAAGGCGAATTGATTTTTCCGGATGAGATGCGCCTCCTGCTGGGAAGACCTTTGAAATATTGCGTCAGCCAGGAAATGTTCCGAAAGCTGTATGGGCAGGGGGATATTTTTACACAGACGGTCTACAGTTCGGCCCACAATGATGCACTGCCATCTGATTCCATGATGGCATATTATTCTGATCAGTATGATAGAAATCCGGAGGACCCTGTCTGCATTAATAATCTCGGAGTGCTTTACTGGGAAAATAACGATTATATCGGCGCCGACAGTCTTTTGAGATATGCCCGCTATTTCTATATAAAACAACACGATGATACCGCTGACTGCGGAATGATTGCGGCCGGATCACCTTTCCTGTTCAATATCGGCATCAACTTACTCTCCATGCAGGGCGGCGATTCGGGTCTGACCGACACATCATCATTTATATATAAACATCTCGATTCCGCCTGCCAGGCCGACTATTTCTCTCTTCGCATAAAACGATCATACCAGCGGATAATAGACTCCTTATCCTCATCGGAAAATGTCTATGCCGTTGATTTGCCCGGACTCTTCGCAAAAAGTAACAATGAGACGCTCTTCATCGACCATTGTCATCCTACTGCCGAGGGACACCGATTGATTGCCTCGGCCATCCTTGAAACCATCATCAATAACCAAATCATAAAATAAAAAAGGCGGGAGAATTTCCCGCCTTCATAAATTATTCTGAATTTACGGACATGTCGGCGCCGGGCCGCCTTTGTATAGATAGCTGATCAGATATGTCACATCGAGAATGTTAACACTTCCCGAATTGTTGACATCGGCGCTTGCCATCGGAACCGGTTCCGGACCGCCTTTGTACAAATAACTGATTATATATGTGACATCCAGGATATTGACGCCTCCCGAAACATTGACATCACCGCAAAGAAATCCCGTATCGCAGGCATCGCCTATTCCGTCGCCGTCACTGTCCGCCTGATCCGGATTATATGCGTCAGGACAGTTATCATCGGCACAAATGTTTTCGGCATGATCCGGATCACCAAAGCCATCACTGTCGCCGTCGAAACAGGGAGGTTCATTCCATCCGTCAAGAAATAACATTATTCTCGTCAGAATCGTATCACGCCTGGCGTAACTCACCGATTCGGTCCAGAGAGCTTCATAACCCCAGTTAAAAAACACCAGTTTATAATCTCCCGAATATGAAAGGGCGGAGTAGGCCGTCGTATTGTTTTTAAATCTGAATTCCGCCTGGCCGCCGTTTATCGGTGTAATTTTCTGGGACAAATATATTGCCTGCCCCGATCCGCTGTAATATCGCACTTTTAATCCGTCTCCGATAAGGGATCCGGCAATGCCGGTATGCTCGAAATAGAAATTGAGACCATCATACTGAGTGCGCAGATAATTTGCCAGGAAATCGGGATCTTCACTATTCAGTTCTCCCGCCAGCCCCTGCCCGGTGAGAAAAAGATTGCCTCCGTTATCCATATAATATTTCATGGCATTGATGTCTTCCGTCTGAAGGAAATCCAGGGCGCTATCACCTGTGAACCAGACCACCATGCTGTATTTACTCAACTCTGTTCCGGGGGGAGATCCCAACGAGGCTTTTTCCCAGATATGAGCAGGTGCCCTCTTTTTTCTGAAATCGCCCAGGTACAATTCGTCATAATCGCCGCCTCTGTCGTCATCTATAATTAATATCCTGGTATGCCCAAGTTCCTGCTCGAGTTCGAAGTTTGCCGTATAGGAATAGGACGGAGCGTTGATTTCTATGAAGAATGAATCATATGCGGGATTAACAAGCTCCGGAACGGTATATGTGAACGGTGTTCCGAGATTATTGGATGAGGCATTATCTCCGGGTACGATATCCATATAAATTTCCGATGTTCCGAAAATCACATCCATATTTGCGCAGGAAATATTGGCCGTCACGCCGGTTGCCGTTTTCTGCTCATTTCTTAAGAAGATATAGGCCTCCACCGACTCACCGGAATCGAAAAAACCGTCCCCGTTTTCATCTACAAATTTCACAGAATCAAGGGTAAAATAGGGTCTTGACCAGCGCACATCGAGATTAGCCGTCATCAATGAATCCGAGTCGGAAATATCCCAGACCGCTACCTGCGTAATGGCCCCATTAATTGCCCTGGAATCGGGGTTGGATTTATCGCCGAATTCCCTGACAACAAGAGCTCCTGGATAAGGATCCCCGGCATCGCCCTGATTGGTATTTTCCTGAAGATGGAAACTGCCATCGGCCTGCTCCAGCATGATATGAGGAAGCCATTCATCGCCATTGCCCCACAAAGTGTCATTTACATGCCATATCAGCAGGCCCTCTCCGGGAAGAGCCGCATCAAAACCATATTTCTGTCTGTTTTCGACTATGAAATATTCCGGTCCAACCATGCCGTTTGCCCATAAACGATAGGCCGTTGGATTGTATTCTGCCGCCGGTAATGCCGCATAAGTCAGGTTATCCTGAAGCGTATCGACCGATATAAATCCAAGCTCGGCCTTGCACCAGGCATCGAGATGAGCCGGAGTTCTTCCGTCATTGTTCCAGCTCCCGAAGGCCATCAATGTCCAGTCCCCGCAGCCGCGAGATGAGTAATCATAATCGTACAAATCGGGAAGCCATAACATGTGCCCGAACTCATGGCAGAAAACGCCGATCTGGACCATCCCCTCAACCATTCCCGATTCCTCACCTTCTATCGAATATCCATTGATAATAACATCGTCTTTTTCAACATCCCAAATTCCCCCGGCGTGAGACCAAATCGCGCAGGCATCCTGCCCGTCTTCGTAGGGAACACCGGCATGAACGACAAACAACCCATCAACTCTGCCATCATTGTCATTGTCATACAAACTGAAATCGATATCAGCGTCGGCCAGCTCAATGGCCTCTTCAACCAGTCGCTCGGGGCTGTTTGGATATATACCACCACCACCACCGGTACAATAATCGGTATAATAGCCATGGCTGTTGGCTGCCCGGTACCATCCATATACCTCGCCGAACAGAGTAAAATCGCCGTATGAGTTCTCAAGATAAAATTCTTTCATAGAACCGGTCGGAACTTTTCCATCAGACAGCAAAAGCGAATCAAAGTCAGCCGGGGTTGCCGCCGCATAACCATCAGTGTAGGGCAGATCGGGGAAGTCAATCAATATGACCACAATACGAAAAGTATCAGGCCATATAACCGCAGCATCCTTGAGCCCACCTGAGGTATCCCGTAACGGATTTTCAATCCCCTGAGCCCTCAGTGCCTTGGTCATCTCAATAAACTTCTCAAGCTGACCTTCTGCCTTAAGACGTTCATAGACTTCTTCCGTAAACGGCATAGCGCTTAGTGTCACAGCCAGCATAAGATTTAGAATAAGGAACAATGCAATTATTGATGGTTTGTACATAGTCGCCTCCGCTGAATGGAAACCATTGTTTTTCTATTCCCGGTGTCAGTCTTACATAAAAGACTTATTGTTCCTAAAGGTCGGTACAGTATTTAAGTAAAATCTGACAAGTAATCTGCTCTGCAATAAATTAAAAATAATATATAATCTTAATTAGGCAAATTGTTTTACCGGGGCAGACTGCAATCCCATATCCAAGCACAATGCATTCTTGCACAATTAGTTACATGTCGGCGCCGGGCCACCTTTATATAGGTAACTTATTAAATAAGTAACATCCAGAATGTTCGTATTTTCATCGCCGTTGATATCGCCTGCTTCCGGGGGAACCGGTGCTGCTCCACCCTTGTACAAATAAGTAATCAAAAAAGTAACATCAAGAATATTAATGTTACTGTCGCCGTTAATATCACCGCATATAAATTCACAGGCATCACCGGTACCGTCCATATCGCTGTCGATCTGATCCGGATTATAGACTGACGGACAATTGTCATCGGCGCAGATATTCAACCGGAATCCCGGATTACCAAACCCGTCGCCATCGCTGTCCGTGCAATCATCGCAACTGTCGCCGGTTCCGTCACCGTCAAAGTCGGCCTGATCGCCATTAGCCGAATCCGGGCAATTGTCACATATATCGCCGACACCGTCGGCGTCGACATCTTCCTGAAGCGGGTTAGGCGTGCCCGGGCAATTATCAATCACGCAGGTATTCGCCGCAAAACCGGGATCGCCGAATCCATCGCCGTCCGTGTCGGTGCACTCATCACAGGCATCGCCCACGCCATCCGAATCGGCATCCGCCTGATCAAAGTTGGCATCAACCGGGCAGTTATCACACAAATCGCCGATTGCATCACCATCGACATCACTTTGATCGGCATTGGCATCGTACGGGCAGTTGTCGCATAAATCACCCATTCCATCGCCGTCGGCATCATCCTGCCCGCTGTTGGCGATATTCGGGCAATTATCATCATAGAAATAAACGCCGTCACCGTCGCTGTCGAGAAGATCCAGCCGCTTTAGATGCAGATAGATATCATCACTGCCAGCGATCATATATTCAAACAGGACTTTGTTTCCGCCGTCGCCGATATCGGCTGTACGATACTCCTCGATAACTATCTGATTCGAACTGCTGACGCGTTCCGGTGCACTCCAGTCTGCTCCTCCGTTGTCGCTGCGAGTGGCATATAGTACATTACCACATACATATGTACACACAAAGACACTATCGGTCACATGGGATATTTCAGGAAAATTCTCGGATTGAGTCGAGGCCGCGATAATACTCATATTCGTCAGGTTGTTCAAATCACCGTCATTGGTAAACCAGCAGACGATATCTTTGTCATCAGGGAGTGAATCATTGTAGGTCGCAGCAATAATCACCACATGATTATCATAGGCCGCCACAACCGGATATATAATATGCTGATCCGTGTCAGTAAAATTTTTCTCCAGCGCTACCGTCCCGGAATCCCAGACACCATAAATATCCTGCCTGACGAATAGCTGGTATTGATCGTCATCAGAGTCATATCTATCATAAACCGAATAGGCCCGCATTCCCAGCGGATCGATGTCCGCCGATGTTGTCCTGCAGCTATCCAGGGTTGTATGATAACTTATCATCGCCGCTGAGGGACCGACAAGATACATTATGTGCGGCGCATCATAGAGATTATAGCCGGGATAAGTGCGGCTAAGAATCATTGACTGGTACCCCCAGTGCCATGATTCAAGGCTGTTGTCACAGGCGATTTCCGTCATTTTCATGCTGTGCCATCCCTGACCGGCATAACTCGCCCAGCCAACCGCCCAGGTGTAAGCGTCCATCGGATCAGGAATTTCCATCAGCATAAAGGCGGCACCATTCTGAAAATCAAGCGGGGGAACGAATGTCCCATAGAATTGCGACCCTTCACCCCAATAATCTATCGAGGGATAAATTCCGCCCCGCAGATCCAGATAACAACATGATGTCCAATTCGCACCGTCATTATCCGAGCCATTCCAGAACACATAACTGTCCGATTCGACACCGTCATAATATTCAAATCCCCGCACCAATGTATCCGCGCCATTGTCGGCAATTGCAGGATGAAGCATCGCGGTAATAGCTGATTTTTCACCATCCACAGAGTTGTTCATACCGCGAAATAATTCGATTAGTTTTTCATCACCATATTGAAATTTTTCAAACTCCATTTGCTGGTATTGAGGTTCTTCCGATATTATTGTCGTTGCGACATCATCTTTTGAATATAAATCCGATGCACTCCCCCAACCGGTCGATGCAATCAATATCATAATTGCTATTACTGGCAACCAGATTTTCTTTAGATAATCCAGCATTTGCGGTACCTCGCTATATAAAAGCTTTGTGCAATTTTTTCTAATACCATGCCCACCCATGCCAGTCAGTGATCAGGCTGTAGAAAAATAGAAATGCCAATATCCGATATTGTAATCGGATATATTTAAATATAGAGACAGATTTCCGGCTGTCAACCAATAATGCGGTCAGGGCAGGTCAGTTTTCGGATCGACTCAGAAGTCCATTGATAATAATCTCTACCGCATCGTCTTCGCTAAGTCCACGGGACATAAGCGTTTCAAGCTGTTTGCTGTCGACGCTCCCGATTGCCGCCTCATGAGTAATATGCGCCTTCGGGTGATGAACCTCTACAATCGGGACCGCCGTCGCCACGCCATCATCCTGGACAATCTCTTTACAGTCGACATGGCCGCGGGCAAAGGGAGCCGTGGCGGTCATCTTGTTGTAGACTTCGGCGCGGGCCTTGTCCCTGACGGCTATCTTCGAAACCAGAACACCACGTGCATACTCGCCGTTAAGATGACCCGTTTCACGGATTTTGATTATATCATCCTTACGGCCGCTGATTCTGGCCATCATATCGACCACACTGCTGGAGTCGCCATTGGTTTCGTAGTCTATATCAATCAGGCCGACCCGGCCCTTGATAAGTTCAAATTCGGTTTTGAATATGGCCTTTTTCCCGACACTCACCACCGCTTTCGGGTAGACCCTGACGCCACCTTCCGGACTGTGCACATGCTTCTCGAAATATATATATTCAGCGCCGTCGCCGATTTTTAATTTGGCATCCATAATATGCTGTACATCGAAGGCTTTCGGAAAAACGCAATGTGCCAGCAGAGAAATTTTGGATCCGGCTCCGATATCGACATCCATAATTATCCGCTGTACTCCGGTTTTGGGAAGCATCCCGAAACACAGATGCACCGGTTTTTCGACAACGGTGCCGGGGTCAAGCTTCATTACCATATCAATACCGTCCTCAAGCTCCTTGACCGTGATATTCAATCCGGGGACGGCATGCATCCCCAGGACATGATTGCCGTTGATCACCAGATGTGCCGTGTCGGGATCTTTGAGATTGGGATCGGTGTCGGTGTAACTGTAGAGGTCATTTATGGTCTGTAAGTCAGTCGTCATTGTTGCTCTCCGATAATCTGTAGATTGGGGAAATTTTTGTGGTCGCATGGGAGACAATTGCGCTCGAAATATTTCCTGATTCGGCTCACCGTCCCCTTATCCACCATCCGTCCGTGACAGAGGAGGAAAGCATGCTCGGCCTGATCCAGTACTGCCAGACTATGGGTGATAAGGATAACCGTCGTGCCGTCATCGCGCAGCATCCTGACCGCCTCGAATATCCGCTCGATCGACTCGATATCGATTCCGGAATCAGGTTCATCCAGAAGCGCCACTTTCGGGCGCATTGCCAGAATCGTCGCCAGTTCGACCTTTTTCCGTTCGCCGCCGCTGAGCGTTTTATCCGCCGCCCTTTTCCAGTATTCAACCGGATCAAGCCCCACTCTGGCCAGTATGGACTTCAGGTTTTCGTCGTCTTTTTCCTTTGCCGAGGCCCGGATAAAATCCCGGATCGGCAGTCCTTCAAACCGCGCCGGCTCCTGCCAGGCCAGGGTGATACCGCGCTTGGCGCGCTCATCGACACTTAAATTAAGAATCGATTCACCGTTGAATTTTATATCCCCCTGAACATTGGTATAACCGGACAGCCCCATAATCACCGCCGCCAGGGTCGATTTCCCCGCCCCATTGGGGCCGACCACGGCGTGGACATGCCCTTCCCAAAAATCTATACTGAGACCGTTTAAGATCGCCTTCCCGTTAAGCTGGAGTTTCAGATTCTCCACCGTCAGGATACCCATAGTCAATTCCTTCCGTCACTAACCTTTGCGGCCCGGCCTTTCCGGCCGCCCGCTGTTTAAATATTCTCGAATAATAAACAAAATATGTCGACCATTGTCATCTGATTTTGCGATTTTTTTAGCTTATTTTTTGGGAGAGTGGAAGAAACAAAAGGCTAATTCAGCGAGACGGCTTCGACCAGATTTAAACCGCGCTCGAGGACTTTGTAATCAGGTATGTATGTTTCGCTGATAATCTGCCCGGCCTCATCGAGAAATTCAATTTTCAGATTATATTTGCCCGGGGCTATCTCGAAATCACCCACATAAATTTTACCCGGCAAAAGATGCGAACAGCGTAAATCGGCATTTTCGGTAATATCAGCGCCGACATCGATAGCTGCCTTTTTGAGCCACCCGTCCAGCCCACCGGTATCGGCCTTCTTTTTCATCTGATAAGTCGCCAATCCTTTGAAAATGGCCCGCGCCACAGTCCTTAAATATATCAGCGATTTTTTTGCCTCAAAGGTTTCGGTGGCCACTTTCGCGATATCCTCGATCAACTGCAATTCCCCAATAAATTGCGAATCGGCCATGACCCTTATCGTTGTAATCACCGATGGCTGCTCGATTATCTTGGGAATTGCCAGCTTGAAATAAAAATCCTGCGAGACCTTCATCGGAATATGGCCGTATTCAGTGTCTTTGCGCCACGGGTCGGTGTACAGAATCTGCACCAGGTCGAGGTCCTTATCGGTGCGGATTCTAAGATTCAGCGCTTCCTTGACCGGTGAAAGCCCCGCCAGACCGACAACGCTCAAAATCGACTTATCCTCCGAATAATATTTCACATCGGGCATATCGAAATCATAAATAAACGGTTGTTCGCGGAAAGCATTGACCAGCATGTCATAATCAATCCGGGCATCATCCAGCCGCCCGTCGGCGGCATAAATATGCATACTAAGATATCGGGCAAAAGCGGCATTGTTGAACCTGACTTTTTCCGCCTGATAATTGATATCCACCTTTGCGGTATCCTCTTCATTACCCTCATTGTACTTCGCCGCCATATCGCCATACTTTTGTTCGAGCAAATCCAATTTCTCGTTGGCGCGCCGGATTTCGACAAAGGCATCATCGAACCTGTCCATCACGACATAATTAAGCGCCTTGACAAGATTGGAATACAGTATCTCGTAATCCTCGCCGGAATAATCGAGCACGTTATCATTCAACAAAAGCGATGTTGCCGCTTTTGAGATACTTTTAGTGTACAATTCCTGGGCGGCATCTTCCGCCTCGGTCAGACGAAGATTGCTGGAATCGTACAACTCCGCATAATGATAAGCCAGCCCGGCGTCGAGATAGTACAGAAAGCGGTCTTTTTCCTTGTACTTGCCGTCTTCCCTTGCCGCTTCGATTTTTTCGACAGAGGCTTTGTAATCGCCCTCGCGAAGCTCTTCCGTAATCGGCCCATAGAAAGCGTTCTGGGTCGAAAGCGAAGCGCACCCGGATTGCAGAATAAGGCACAACAGCAGCATCACTGCTGCTGTTGCACCCGATAAATATATTTTATGAACCGGGTTTACCACTTGGTCTTGTCCTGGGAGATCCCCTTCTTGATCTTCTTGGTCCCGATCCAGACCTTTTCCATCGATTCGATATTAATCATTTCGAGATCAGTCTGGTAATAGACAACCTTGGTTCCCTCAACCTGGTCAACGATGGTCTTGATCGCGCCCATCAGAATAAAATCGGCCCCGGTTTCATTGCGGATTTTCTTCATCGTCTCCTGTGAGGCGAATTCCTGCTGATCGAACCGCTCGCCCCGGATCTCATCCCGCTGCCCGCTGCTGGCCACAAAACGCACCCTGCCGGAGTTGATTAATTCTCTCTCAAAA
>JBFMFJ010000004.1:0-30243 GCA_040752235.1 Candidatus Zixiibacteriota bacterium
GACAATTTGATGATGACCTGCCTGCTGTCATGCGAGAGCATGTACTTCCCGAAAATATTCAAAGAAGTCCTCGAGATGGTTAATTCCATTAAATGGCAGAGTGCACCCGAGGGCGAATAAAGAATGTTGAGTCTTCAAAGGCGGGATTTTTTATCCCGCCTTTTTGTAATCAATAATTTCCGGCGATTCCGCCGTAAATTGAATAATATCTTATTAAGAAGGAGATTCTTGTGAACATCAGTATCAGATACTGCGTAGAGTGAAACTACCTGCCGCAAGCCGCCGGTCTGGCGGACGCAATAAAAGCCAAATTCGGCATTAATCCCAAACTGGTCGAGGGCCACAACGGGATATTTGAAGTTTCCTTTGATAAAAAAGTCGTTTATCTGAATACGAATGAAGGGGGCCGATTCCCCACCAACGAAGAAATTTTCGACCTGATTAAAAAATATAAGGGTAAATAGGAATTATAAAAATATTGAGCGACGGATTATTTAATGGCTGAAAACAAACCGACTGATAAAAAAGAATGTGCCTGCAAAAGCCGTTCGACGAAAAATATTCCGGCAAAGATCCGAAAGACGGGCAAACCGGAGGGCCTGAAATCCCTGCCCCTGTTAAATAATTCGTCCTGCTCCTGCGAATAAAAAAGCCTCCGGCTTTGTCACTATGACATACTTCGAGATATTACTCCGGAAGTATGTCCAGAATCTGTTTCATGCTTTGCCGATAAGTATCGAAAGCAGTCCGCCCCTTATCGGTTAACCTCAGTATTGTCCTCGGTATTTTTTCGACGAATTCCTTCTTAATGTCCACATATCCGGCCGCCTCGAGTTTACTCATGTGCGATGACAGGTTGCCGCGGGTCAGACCGGTCTGGCGCATGATAAAAATAAAATCGGCGCTATCCACGACATACAAATAGGCCAGAATCATAAACCGCGCCGGTTCATGAATCAATCGGTCGATTTCCGACATAGGCTGGTTCTTATCATGTTCGCTGTCATTCGGCGACATCGGCAGCCTCCCGGTCGATTCTGGGATATTTCCGGACAAACCGAATCAGCATCACCAGACCGATTATTAAAAAGATGACGCCATTGAAGATGAATATGAAAGGCAGATCGGTGTTCATATAGTGCCCCGCCACGACTGTCGCCAGAACCAGCACGCCATACCAGATAAACCGCCAAATCTCAAAAAAGGCTCCCGCCGCCGCCAGCGATATAAACAGAACGAATCCGAACGGGATAAATTTCAATTCCCTGATTGTCAACTGCCAGTCGGCCTCACCCATAAAGGCCCAGAACGCCACCAGACCCATAATGACGGTCAGCGTGAATATCATCGTCATTTTTATTTTGCCGCTTTTTTCTTTGGCTTCGCGCTCCGGTGAAAACTTGACATACCCCATTCGCTTTTCCGCAAAATCCTTTTTGATCTTAATGATGGATGGAATAAATATGGCTGGCCAGACACCCATCATATAGGCGACATCGGTCAACATCGATGCGGCAAAGGCCAGAAAAAACATACTTAAGAAAATATCCCAGAGACCGTCGCCATGGTATTGCAGATATGTTTTCCGCTCCAGTTTTTTGACATCAATCTGTTGGTTCATCGGAAACACTCCTTTCAATTTTGGGATATTTCTTCATGAATCGAACAAGCAGGACAATCCCGGTGATGAGACATATTGCACCGAGAACGGTGAAGATGAGACCGAGGTTGGTGTGCATGAAGTATCCGGCCAGGAAGAGAATGATCGTCAGCAATCCATACAAAGATATTCTCTTGATATCGAATACCAAACCAGCGGCGCCTATTAATATGCCGATAACAATGCCGAACGGGAGAAACTCCAGTTTCCTGATCCACAATTGCCAGCCGGCATTGCCGGTGAAGGCGTACCAGACAAGAAAACCGAGAAGCACCGCGATAAACATCAGTACTCTCATCTTATTCCGGGCGCGCGCAATCCGGGCGGCACGCTCAGCGGAGAATTTTACATAACCGAGCCGTTTTTCCACGAAGACTTTTTTGAATCCGGCCGCCGATGGGATCATCACAATGACCCAGAGCAGCAGAAAATAGCTGGAATCGAAAAAGACCGAAAAGGCAAAGCCCAGCATGAAAAGCCCCAGGAATATATCCCAGAAACCGTCTTGCTGGTATGACAGGTAGGTCTTTTGTTCCAGTTTCCGGATATCCATCTGCTGGTTCATCACCAACCTCCTTTTATATAAGTCCGCGAATATTTTCTCTTTTGCGCTTCATGACATTTCTGACTTTTTGCGACAAGTCTGTTTCTGAACCAGAGCAATGCACCTATAATCAGCACCAAAGAGACAGCGATCGCCTGAACAAACAGAATTTTGGCGGGACTGATATCAAAAATCGGGGCGACCAGCCCGCCGAGGAGGATCATTTTATTGATCAGGTTCACTTCATTTTCCCGTTTCTGTTTGTTATTCATATCGGTTTGCAATACAAACTTGTTTACGGGAATTATAATATTTGGTTTCATTTTGTCAATGGTTTTTGTGAAAAAAAATAGAAGACAGGGAATTATGCAGTTAAGCTGTTGAATATTAGCCTGTTAGACAGGAAGAAGATGTCCAACAAATTTCTATATATCGCTTTGTTTTTTCAGGTCGGCGATCAGTTTATCCCGAACATTCCGATATTTGGCATTGTCATTTTCCCAGCCGCGGGCGTCCGCAATGACTTTCTTTACCACATCCGCCTTGCGCTCATGCTCCCACTTTTCGAAAATATAATCATCGATTCTTACCGGGAAGAGCACATCGGTCTCGCCGTCATATTCGCCCTTGTTCTTACGGCCAATCAGTTCCCGCTCTTTTTGAATCGCCCGCTCGATCTCATCGGCCACATAGGGACTCTTCAGTGATGACTCGCTTGCAATCAGCACCAACTTATTGAATTGCCGGATGGCATGATCAATCTCACCCCAGATACTTTTGCCGGTCCGGGCATCCTTATCCCATTTCCAGCATCTGATACCGGCTCCCTGGAAATCGTTATACAATCGTGATGCAAATTCCTCATCGGCGGTGCTGTAACTAATAAAGCAGGTATAGAACCTTATCGGTTTGCCCACCTGCGCCCGGAAGTAGGCAATCTCTTCATCACGCAACCCGCAGCCTTTAAGGAATTTTTCAGGCAAGTCGCTCTTAAATGTGAGAATAGACTGAGTATCAAGAAATGAATTGGCGACATGACGCGTACTTTCTAAGCCAATTACCTGAGATAAATCACATGAAAAAATAGTATTTCCCAAAAGGGCCATCGAAAATACTGCTTTCTTTAAGCTGGTGTTGTGAAATTTAGATTCCAGCAAATATGCCAGACTAAGGTCGGTTCCGTCAAGATTGGCGTCCAGGAGATCCGCGTTTTTAAGGTTGACTCCCATTAGGTTCGAATTTGACAGGTTTGCGCCTATCATATTTGTACTACGTAAATTTGCATCGGCAAAATTTATGCATCTAAGATTGGCTTTTCTTAAGAAAGTATCACCCAAATCAACTCCTGAAAGATCAAATAACGAGTCATTTTTACCAACATGCATCCTTGCCCAATTCCATTTATCTATCCCCTCCTTGCCTCCTCTAAGCAACTTCAGCGCCTCTTCTCTATCCATAACTGCCTCCTGATCTCATATTATTTGTATTCCCGCCGGCAAAATGAACTCGCGTCTAATCTACAATGATATAAGCCTAATATAAAATAAGATATTCCGCGCCACAAAGCAACCTTTGGCAGATTCCGGCGTATTTTATACCATATTATTGAAAGGAAATGCGTCTATAAAAGTATACAATTATAAATAAATCCAAATAGACGCTTTTGATACAATTAGGCACTTGACAGTTACGGGAAAATTCATATAATCAGTGCGCCCCGTGTGAATGGGCAGGAGATTTGAACATATAGATTACTTACGAGGCTGCTGTTAATACTTGCCACGATACATCACCGCCAAACCACCGATCGTGAGGGCAACATAATAGCTGCAACTGTCGTGAGTGGGACGAAGCGAGGTTGTGGATGATGGTTGTGAAAAAAATCATCGAATTATCGGTTTTTTCGATATTGCTCGTCTTTATTTTAACCTCACAGGCTAACGCATATATCGATCCGTCTTCAGGAAGTTACTTTATACAAATCCTTCTGGCCGGCGTGCTGGGCGGTATATTCGCCGTCAAATCATCGTTCGGCAAAATCAAGGAACGTGTTTCCCGTCTCCGCCGGAGAGACAAGGCTGAATAAATGGAGGCCCCAGCCGACAGCCGGGTGGCCGGATCCTTCCGGGACCCCGCCGGTTTTGTTTTCAGCCATGGGAATTCGTTGTATCGTCAGGTAAACCTCAATTATCGGGACGACTACGATTGCCTGCTCGATTCCGGGCTGTATCGCAGACTGGTCGAAATGCGTCTTCTGGTTTCGCATGAGGAAATCGATTATCCCCCGATCGAACCGGAAATCGCATATAAAGTAATCAAACCGCACCGGATAAAATTTATCTCGTATCCCTACGAATGGTGTTTCAGCCAGCTCAAGGATGCCGCCCTGGCAACGCTCGAAATACAGAAACAGGCTCTCGACTGCGGCATGATCCTCAAGGATGCCTCGGCCTACAATATCCAGTTCGAAAACGGCCTGCCCGTTTTGATCGATACCCTGTCATTTGAAAAGTATATCGAGGGCGAGCCCTGGCTCGCCTATCGCCAGTTCTGCCGGCATTTCCTGGCGCCGCTGGCTCTGATGAGTTACCGCGATATCCGTTTCGGGCAGTTAACAAGAGTGCATAACGACGGAATCCCGCTCGATCTGGCGGCGTCACTCCTTCCGTTCAGGACGAAATTATCATTTTCCATGCTGACGCATATTCATCTGCATGTCCGGAGTCAGCGCCATTTCAAATCGAAAAGCATTCACAATGCCGGAGGGAATGTCAGTAAATTGGCCATGCTCGGTCTGATCGACAGCCTCGAATCAGCTATACGAAAATTAAAATGGCGCCGCAAAGCGACCGTCTGGGCCGACTACTATGACAACAACAGCTATGACAGCGCGGCATTGGAAGGCAAGAAGCAGCTTGTATCCCGGTACATTGATTTGACATCGCCGACTTGTCTCTGGGATCTCGGCGCCAACAACGGCCGGTTCAGCCGCCTGGCCGCCGAGAAAGGCGCCTTCACAATCGCCTTTGACCTCGATTACGGCGCGGTTGAGGAAGACTATATCGAGAATATTCGCGCCGGCGAAAAACGGATTTTACCGCTCGTGCTCGATCTGGTCAATCCCAGCTCCGGGACTGGCTGGGAGCACCGGGAACGGATGTCTCTTCTGGAGCGGGCGCCGGCCGATACAGTTATGGCCCTTGCCCTGATTCATCACCTGACCATCGGCAATAACCTGACTTTCGGACAGGTGGCGCATTTCTTCCGCGAAATCGGACATAATCTGATTATTGAATTCGTACCAAAGGATGATTCCCAGGTGCAGCGGATGCTCGCTACCCGGCGCGATATTTTTGATGGTTACGCGCAGGAATCGTTCGAGAAAGCCTTTTCCGAATACTTCGATATTGCCCGATCTGATCCCATTATCAACACCAGAAGAACTCTCTACCTCATGACCGGAAAATGATATCTCTCGGCAAACGTCCATATATTCTGCATCCCTTTTTATTCGCTCTTTTCCCCGTTTTCTTTCTCTTTGCACTCAATGTCGGGCAGATGTATTTCATCGATGTAATCATCCCCGCGGCTATCAGTATCGTTGGCGTCGCCATTGTTATGCTGATTTTCTTTCTGATAATCAAAGATATATCCCTTGCAGGATTGATAGCCTCGATAATTACGCTCTTCTTCTTTTCCTACGGTCATCTGGCGCGTCTGGTAAGTGCATATATTTCGCATTGGCTGTCGCTGACAGTCCTGATTTTAATACTGGTGATAATTATTGCAATCATCGTCAGGAAAAAGCCGAAACTGATTCAGACAACCAGGATTCTGAATATTATCGCGGCAGCGCTTTTGCTGATTCAAGTTCCGCAAATATTTATGGCCCTGATATCGGAACCGTCATCAACGGAAGAGACTTCCGACAATTCGCCTGTTGCCAATCATAAAGAGAATCTTCCTGATGTTTATTTTATTGTTCTCGATGGATACGGCCGACAGGATGTCCTTTCAGAAATGTATAAATACGATAATTCCGATTTTATTGAATTCCTTAGAAGCAATGACTTCACTGTTGCCGACAGCAGTCATTCCAACTACGGCCAGACATTATTGTCACTGGCCGGCACACTAAATATGGATTATGTGCAAAATATACATGAATGCGACTCGCTTGCAGGCGACCGCCTGCCGCTTTATGAAAAACTGCGCCATAATAAAGTCATGAATCTGTTTAAAAAGGCAGGATATACTATTTCATCATTTTCTTCCGGATATAGTCTTTCCGAAATCAGAAAAGTCGACAATTACATCAGCGCCTCATGGATGCCCGGCGAATACGGCAATATGCTTCTCTCGTTCACCCCCCTGCCGGTAATATTCAGCCGCCTCTATTCGCCTTTCGAGATTCACCACAAGCGGGTCATGCATATTCTTGAGAATCTGGCCGATCGTAAAAAAGCGGATACACCGCAATTCATTTTTGCACACATCATCTGCCCGCATCCGCCGTTCGTCTTTAGCCCGGATGGTGAAAGCATTCCTCCGGATAGAGAATTCAACATGGAGGATGGTTCGCATTTCCTTAACGAGGGCGGCACAGTCGAGGAGTACAAAACCGGATATATCAACCAGGTGAAATATATCAACGCGCAAATGACCAAGGTCATCGAGCATCTTCTTACAGTCGATCCCGACAATCGCCCGATTATAATTATTCAGGCCGATCACGGCCCCGGTTCCGAATTAAGCTGGGTAGGATCATCCGAAACCAATCTCAAGGAGCGCTTTTCCATCCTCAACGCCATTCTGCTCCCAAAGAGTGAGAGTAACGCGCCCTATGTCACCATCAGCCCGGTCAACACTTTCAGATTGATCGCCAATATATTGTTTGACTCAGGATATGAACCGCTGCCGGATAAGAGTTATTTCAGTACCTGGGAGGATCCTTTTGATCTGATGCCGGTCAACGACAACAACGGCCTTGTTTATGATTATTTGCTTCAGTACTATCTATCTTTAAAGCCCGGTAAAATCGAATACCTTCATATCAGCCATCCTTTGCCGCCGGGAAGCGGCCGCGATGCAGAGCAGTGCCTGAGGCTGACTCCAAAAGGGATCCTTATTGACCTTGAAAGAAAATACCATGCGACTCTGATGGAGTTATGTGTTGAGGATGATGACGATTATCTGGTGCAGTATCTTAATGGTGATACCGTCGTCGCCGAACTCACCCTTTTCCATCTGGAATCGCACAGCGATATTCTGCGTGATGACACTTTAATAGTCCCTTATGATGCGGCCATGACAGGATATGATAATATCATCATTATGCCGCAAAACGGCGATGGCATCTATACGCTGGGTTATATCAGGCTCGGCAATCCGGCCAAAAGATAATTCTTCCTGAGTATTTTTATTCCGTGCGAAGCGCCTCGACCGGATCGACCCGCGACGCCCGTGATGCGGGATAAAATCCGGCGGCAAGACTGACCAGCAATCCGAACAAAAGTGCAGTTAATATCAGCCTGGGCGGCAAAGCAAACAACTCCATTTCGGGAATATTCTGCTTCTGCATTATCATTTTGATTACCATCGATGCGATTCTTGTAATTACCCATCCGAATAAAATCCCGAATGAAGCGCCGATTGTGCCAATCAGCCCCGATTCGGCCAGGAACAGAAGGCGGATATCTCCCTCATCCGCACCGAGTGATTTAAGTATTCCGATTTCGCGGCGGCGCTCGATAATCGACATAACCATGGTGTTGACAATGCCGAGCGAGGCGGTGATCAGCGCGATCAATCCGATGACGCCAAGCCCCATGTCGAAATAGATAAAAAACTTCTGGATTTCGGCAAATTCCTCGGCGTAACTGAATGTTCTGAATCCGAGCGTCTTGATACTGTCGCTGATGGTTGTATATGGGATATCAGGTTCCAGATCAACGGTTACTTTTGGATAGGAGCGGGCATCCTGTCCGGTTTCCGAAGCGAGCAGTGTCCCGCTCTGCAGTGATGCAAATAGTGCGGCGGGATCATCGGTTATACCACCCTCGCTGAACCGCGCTGCGGTTGCGGCCGGAATAATCAATGGATTGATGCGAATAGGCCCGCCGTGCTCGAAATCGAGGACGCCCCTGATAATAAGTGTATCGCTGACCAAAGCCTTGGCATTGAAAAATCCGTCGAGAAACCGCCCCATGGCATAACCAAGTTCCTGACGGACAACCCTCTTGATATATGAGGTATGAATCAAAGAGTCAAATTGTATCTCGTCCAGTCTCTGCTTGAGGGTGCTGTCCATTTTGGGAATAATATGCACTATCCCGCTGTCGATGCTTGCCACTCTGATCGATATGATCAATTCCTTTCCGATCAGCGAGTCAGGATTGTCTATATGGAGCTTTCGGAGAAATTCCCCGGTGACAACCACCTCTTTGGCGCTGTCACTCTCGAAAGCCGAGCCGGCGGAGAAATTCGAATAGGCTTTGGTCTGTATCGCCGTTATTGGCAGCGCCTGGGCCGACAGCGACAACTGTGTATCGAGAATACCGGCCGTTACCGTGAATGAATTAAACGGATAGACCAGCCTTACACCCGGAATTTGGGAAATGGCCGCTACTGCCTTGTTATCCAGTAAAACCGGTCTGGTTGTGTCCGCCGGTTTGTCATCTTTTTTGGGAAAAACCTGCATGGTCGTGAACAGACCCAGCTTCTCATACTGCGATGAGACATTCTTTTGCATGCCCGCCCCGAAGGAAAGCATCGCTACGAAAGCGGCAATGGCGATGATTACCCCGGATATGGTCAGAAAGGCCCGCAGTTTCATCCGCCACAAGTTGCCGGTCGAGATGGATATAAAGTCACCGAATTTCATTGTGCCTTCTCCGCATTGCCCGCCACCGGGGAATCATCGATCACCCGGCCGTAATTCATCCGGACTATCCGCGCGGCATTTCCTGCCGCCAGATCAAGATCATGCGTGACCATGACAATGGTCAGTCCGCGCCGGTTGAGATCGGTGATCAAATTTGCTATTTGGGTGCTGTTGTCGCGGTCGAGGTTGCCGGTCGGCTCATCGGCAAAAAGTATTTCCGGGTTCTTGACCAGCGCCCGTGCCACCGCCACCCGCTGCTGCTCGCCGCCGGAGAGATCAGCCGGATGATGATCGATACGATCGCTCATCCCCAATGTATCGAGAATCTCAAGAGCCATCTCGCGGCGTTTGCGGCGCGGCGTATCATTGAAGTAAAGCGCTCGCTCGACATTCTCGAGAGCGGTCAGATGTGCCATCAAATTAAATGACTGAAAAATCATGCCGACTTTATGAGCACGGTATGAAGCCAGTTCTTTTCTGCTGAGGCTGTTCAGAGCAGTACCCTCGAACTCAATGCGGCCGGATGTCGGGCTGTCGAGTCCGGCGATAAGATTAAGCAGAGTCGATTTTCCCGAACCGGAAGCGCCCACAATTGCTACGAATTCACCCTTCGGCAAAGACAGGCTGACATTGTCAACCGCCTTGACCTCATAGCGGCCGCGGGTATAATACCGGCACAAATCGATTGTCTTAATCCAGCTGTCAGACATGACTAATAATACTTGTTCTTCCCGGCAAAAGTTGCCTCGCAATTGATCGAAATATCAGATATTCTTTCCGGTTATGGCAAGCCTTTTCGGCATTTTATTTTTTGATGGCAGATAAATTATGCGCTTTATATTTTCCTATATATAAACGTGAAAGCCTTGACCCGTAATTTGCGAGGAATGCCATGCCGCCGACCAACACTGCCGTTAAAGACCTTTACTGCTCGAAATGCAACGCCAGACATGATATGCAAAAGATTCACACCCTTTGCCCCTGCGGCGGTCCGCTTCTTGTCGATTACGATTACCAGCTGGCCGCCGAGATGATCGGCCCCGATGACCTGCGAATGCGCCCCTCGGTCATGTGGCGATACCTGGAGCTTTTGCCGGTCAAGGACACCGACAATATCGTTACTCTCGGCGAGGGGGGCACACCGCTTCTGGAATCGGCCGCAATAGGCGATGAACTCGGTTTGAGAAACCTGTTTTTCAAGGATGAGACAGTCAATCCGACCGGCTCTTTTAAGGCGCGCGGGCTGGGGATGGCGGTTTCGCGCGCCAAAGAACTGGGCATCAAAAAGCTGATAATCCCCACCGCCGGTAATGCCGGTTCGGCGGTGGCTGCCTATGCCGCCCGCGCCGGAATTCAATGCATGATTATTATGCCGAAAGATGTTCCGGCGCCGTTTCTGGTCGATGGTGTGTATCATGGGGCGCAGATCGAACTGGTTGACGGCAGCATCAAGGACTGCGGCGCCAGAGCTGCCGAAATAGTCAAACAGGGTGGCTGGTTTGCACTGGCGACACTCAAGGAGCCATATCGAATCGAAGGCAAAAAAACAATGGGTTATGAACTGGCGGAGCAGTTCGAATATGAATTGCCCGATATCATCATCTATCCAACCGGCGGCGGAACCGGTTTAATCGGTATGTGGAAAGCCTTCGATGAGATGCAGAAAATGGGCTGGATCGGCCCGAAGCGGCCCCGGATGGTGTCGGTGCAGGCCGAGGGGTGCGCTCCGATTCCGCGCGCCTTCGATCAGGGCAAAGAATCGGCCGATGAATGGCTCAATCCGAATACTATCGCGGCCGGGTTGCGTGTCCCCGGCGCCGTCGGTGATTTCCTGATGCTCCGTGCCATTCGTGAAAGCAACGGCACTGCAGTGGCGGTATCTGATGAGGAAATCATGGCGGAGACCCATGCGCTGGCCTCTCGGGAGGGTATTTTTTCCTCGCCCGAGGGGGGTGCCTCACTGGCAGCATTAAAAAGACTATTGAAATCCGGTTTTGCAAAACCGTCCGACAAAATAGTCATCTTTATAACCGGAAGCGGTTATAAATATCTCGACATTCTTCAGGATTATATGCCCGGCATTTGAAATTCTTTTTTTCATAATATCCAAAGCATATGGAGTTTAGAGTCGTATAGTCATTGGATATCGATTCTTCACCGGGGAACGGACACCTCAATTAAAATCAAAAACGGCGTTCTTAAAAATCAAAAATTGTCTTAATAGTAATCCTTCGTCATAATGATGATGATTGCCGGGCGCCGGATTATGCCGAAATGGAGGATGTCATGAAAACCTCTAAATTAATCTCGATTTTTATTATATCAGCCTTTTTCGTTTTCTCAGGTTTGTCTTCAGCCCAGGAACTGGTTATTCATTGCATCAACATCGGACATGGCGACTGCACTTTGATAATTTCGCCGTCGGGTAAGACGATGATGGTCGATGCCGGCCCGCCGTATATTGCATCGATGTCGCATTTGTACGATTATATTGACAGCCTGGATATTGATACGCTCGATTACTTTGTCAGCACCCATTATGATCTGAATCATATCGGCGGGATAGATACTCTTCTCGGGTCCGGAATTGTCATCGATACTCTTTTCGACCGCGGCTGGTGGTACTGCTCTCAGTTTTATGAGGATTCCTATGCCCCGCTTGTCGATGCTTTTCGGCATATTATCAGCGATGATAAAATAATAGATTTCGGCGACGGCGTCACGGTGACGGTGGTATGCGTTAACGGTAACGGCCTTCTGGCTGAACCGTATGTCAGTTCCAGTTGTTCCGACGGCGGGTCCAATGATGAAAACGATTTCAGTATTGCCGTGGTCGTCGATTACAATGACTTCCGCTTTTTTGTGGGCGGCGATTTGACAGGGTACACCGACGGCGGCTACCGGGATATTGAAACATCGATAGCATCCGAGGTGGGTGATATCGAAGTATATCAGGTCAACCAGCACGGTTCGGAATACAGCACCAATCCGTTTTTCCTCGAAACCATCAAGCCGGAGGTGTCGGTGCTTTCGGTCGGCAAAAATCCGGAACTGCCCGATCCGTCTGTCGTATCCCGGCTGGCGGCCGTCTCAGAGCTTTACCGGACTCAGGACTCCGTGGGGATTGATATTGACGGCGATATTGTTATCCGCACCGGCGGCTTCGATAATTTCATCGTCAATACGGATACCATATTAATTCCCGAGGAACCTCAGCCGGTTTACTACCATGCCTTTGAAAATTTCGATGATGATGTCGACCGGGTCAAAATATACACCAACTTTTTCGGCGGCGATCATGCTTTTACGCCGGACAGCGTCCAAATCAGGCCATCCTATGATACGGTCAACACCCGCTACGGGTACGGCCGCTCTCTTAAAATCGAATACGGGCCGCTGGTCTCGTGGGGCATGTTCGTCGAATCGTTTGACCGAAAATACTATGATAACGGGACCTGGCTCGATTTGACGGATCTTTTCCCCGATTACGCCGATCCTGATTTTCAGGGAAGAAGTATCGACTCCATCGTTTTCTACTGCAAACTCATTGCCGGCAATACCCTGACCCTGAAACTGGAATTGCATGATGCCATGAATGACACCTCCGGTTATCTTTTGGATATAGATCCTTCCGATGAGTGGCAGCGCTTTGCTGTTTCCCCGAATCAATTCTCCGGGTTTTTTGATCCTGCCAAAGCGAAATTTATCGGTTTTACATTCGCGGATAATCCGAATAACCTGAATGAAAGCGGTGTCTTTTACCTCGATGATATCTACCTGGCCGAAACCGGCTATGAGAAACCGGTTTTCTCATCAGATATTGACATGCTGGATTACATTAACGAAGTCAATTTCCGCTATTTCTGGACGGCAGTCGATCCGGTATCCAAATTCGCCCTCGACCGGCATATATACACCGATTTGATCTCGGTTGATGCTATTGGATTTCAATTGACCTCTTATGTTGTCGCCCATCGGCGCGGATGGATAAATCCGACAACTATCGAAGTCAGGATCGAACATATTCTTGATTATCTGCTGCATACATGCAATCACGCCGATGACACCAATACCGTCAAAGGCGATCCTCTCAGCTATGCCTCGGTCAATGGCACCTGGGCGCATTTTCTTGATAATACCACTTTGTCCCGCAAGGATACCAAAACCGAATTTTCGCTTTTCAGCAATGCTCTTCTTCTATCGGGCGTGCTGGTGTGCCGGGAGTATTTTGATTCCACAAGCATTATTTCCAAATTGGCCGATACCCTGTATCGAATGACCGACTGGAATTTCCTGTATAGGCCCGATGACAGCCTGATGTGCTTCGGATGGATGCCGGAAAGCGGATATTTACCCAATTATTCCGACTGGTTTACCGAGGAACTCGATCTGGCTTTTCTGCTGGGGATATCGACTCCCGAAGAGGCCCACCGCCTTCCGGCCAATCCTTTTAATGCCTCGAAGTATTTTCGGCCGGAGTGCGATTTACCGGATGTGGAATCGTATGTCTCTTCCTATCCCGGCGCCAATTTTACCTATTATTTCCTTCAGATGTATGCCCGGTATCCTCTTAATAAAGTCGATTTCGTTTATCGTTTCGATAATGCCAGGAACGCCCTGCTGGCCGATATCCGTTATTGCCGCGACAATTATTCCTGCATGGATTATCCCGCCTGTATTTTCGGTACGAGCGCGTGCGAAGGGCCCGATTCCGCCTGGGGTGACGGCTCGGTTTCGAATTATCACGCCTATGGATATGATTGTCGAAGCAGTACGGCCAATACACCCAACGGGACAATTGCCGTCTACGCCGGCGCGGCCGCTGTCCTCTTTATTCCGGATCAGGCGGTCAACTGTCTGAATTACTATTATAACGAGCTGGATGGCCTCTTTCGCTATAAGTACGGCTATAATTTCTGGTCGCCTATATTCGGTTTTCCCGATGCTTTTCACCTGGCGCCTGATGCCTGCACCGATACGATGGTAAATTGCCTCGGTTTTCGAGGACCCTGGATCTCGGCACCGAGATTCGGCATCGACGTCGGCCCGATGTTGATCAATATCGACAGTTATTTGTCGGAGACGCGGGACGAGCCCTCGATTCGTGATATCTTCTCAGGCAATGCCGGTATTCAGCCCAATCTGATTCAGTTTGACCCGATTTACATATCAACCGACACCGATGATGATTCTTCTCCGGCCATGTTGCCGCCTTCCTCTCTGGGCCAGAATTATCCTAATCCGTTTAATGTCTCCACCCGAATCGAATACTCGCTTTCAAGCCGCTCGCAGGTGACAATTACCATTTTTGATATTCTGGGACGAAAGATCGCGACAATCATTGATGAGGCGCAGCCGGCAGGAAATCATGCGGTTGTCTGGGATGGCACGGATGCCCGCGGGCGGCCGGTCTCTTCAGGTGTCTATTTTTATCAAATTCAGACCGACAACCATAAGGAATCAAAAAAATCTCTGCTCCTGAAATAATTTCAATGTCTGCAAGGGGCGGGTGACAAGCAATATTATTGCCCGCTCTTTTTATCAATTAATTTTCGATTTTTTCAAAAAATGATTGCCCCGCATGAAAAAGCTGTTATTTTGACCGCGTGCAACAGGATTATAACAGTATATGACGAGTAAAAAAAATCCCGCGCCGCAATTGCCGCGGCTGGATTGGAAAACAGCCACCTGCGAAGTCTGCGGCCGCTCCTTCGAGTATATCGGCAAGAAAAAGCCGCATATATGCAAGGACGGCGAATGCATCTATAAATACCAGCATCAAATCGAGCCGCACAAGTGGGCCTCCTATCAGCCGACTTTATTTGATTAATCGATTATTATCGCTTGCCCCGTCATTTATATCTGATTACCTTTTGCCTCAACAATATCTGATTTGTCGAGGTGTCGGAAGTTGGAGTGGTACATTTATCCCCTTGTCGTTGCCGCCGGATTCGCCTGCGGCTTTATTAATACTCTGGCCGGAAGCGGCTCCCTTATTTCGCTGCCGTTGCTGATATTCCTGGGTCTGCCGGCCAATATTGCCAACGGCACCAACCGCGTGGCCATACTTCTGCAGACTGTCGTGGCCGTGAGCGCCTTCCGCAAAGAAAAGAAACTTGATTTTTCCAAAGGCTTCATGCTGGCCGCCCCGGCAATTATCGGCGCCGTTGTCGGCGCCCAGATTGCCGTCAATCTCGATGAGGAGATGATGCGCCATGCCATCGGCGTCCTGATGATTGTCATGTTCATCGTGATTCTGATTAAGCCGAAACGGTGGCTGGTCGGCCGGCCGGACCTGATGATTCAAAAACCCGGAATAATCCAGCTCCTGATTTTCTTCGGAATCGGGATTTACGGCGGTTTCATCCAGGCCGGAGTCGGTATATTTCTTCTGGCCGGGCTGGTCCTCGGAGCCGGCTACGAACTGGTACAGGCCAATGCTATTAAGAATCTCATAATCCTTCTTTTCACCGTTTTTGCCCTGGGAGTGTTTGTCTATAACGGTCAGGTCCGATTGGAAATCGGTTTGATTCTGGCGGTCGGCAATATGCTCGGCGCCTGGGTGGCGACCAAAATGGCCGTGGGGCGCGGGGCATCATTCGTCAGATATATTTTAATAGCAGTCGTAATTATCTCGGCCCTCGCCCTGCTGGGCGTGGTTGATGCCATTAAGAAGTTGCTTGGAATTTAATTGAGTTCCGAGCGGCTTTTCAATCGGGCCAGGCGCATCCTGGCATCATCGAGTTCGGTCCATGATGAATCGGCATTTTCCCAGATATCGAGGAATTTCTCATACCACTTCGCAGCCATATCCAGCTTGCCGGATTCTTCATAAGCGATTCCCAGGTAATAATGCACTCTTGAATCCTGGATACCGTAAAACAATCGCCACAAGGAAACATCCTTGAAGAGCCTCTCGAAATTATGAATGGCCTTGGCGTAATTGTCTGTCTTGAAATATGACATGGCCAGCATGTATGTCGTCATGTATGAGAATTCATCCCTGACCGACAGCGATTCCTCGAATTCCTTGATAGCTCTTGCATAATCGCCCCTCTCATAGGCGATGGTGCCGCTGCAATAATGATATCGCGCCAGTCTCAGGTTAATGCCGTTAATTTCTCTCTGGTATTCCTGCAGGAGTTTTTCGGCTTCTTCGAATCTCCCGCCTTTGGCCAGGAATTGTATTTCATAGTGCCTGTATGCCAGAGTATTTTCCGAATTGCTCGTCAACATGGTTTCCCTGGCCCTTCGGACATTCTTGATTGCCTTGTCGGCCTGACCCATCTCGCTGTATATCGCCGCTTTCAGGTAGTACTTGTCGCCAAGCAGCGAGTAACTTTGGTCTTCTTTATCCTTATCGAGATATTTATCAAGCGTGGTGAGCGCCTTATCCGTCATGCCCTCGAAAACGTAAATACAGGCGTCATACAGACTGCTTTTCGATTCGGCCGATGCCACTCCGTTGGCCGCGAATTCCCTGGAATAACGTTCCGCTTCGGCATAATTTCTCTGATATAAATTGAGATAAATGAGTGCCAAACCGGATGACGCAAAATCGCGCCTGATCTGGACCGCCTTTTTGTATGACTCAATCGCTTCATCCATACGGCCCATCCGCGCCAGTATCTCGCCCCGTGTATCAAATGGATTTGCCTCATTCGGAGCCATTGCCACATACTTATCCGCATTCTCGATGGCTTTGTCATATTCACCAAGCGCAAAATAGCAGTAGGCAAGCATATTGAAGGCAAGTTTGCTGAACGGATCCAATTCGGCCACCTTTTCAAAATATTCCGTCGCCTGTTTCAAGTCCTGTATTGCATAATAATAATTGCCGATCAGGAACAACGCTTCCTTCTCATCCGGATAGCGAACCAGCACTTTTTCGAGATAGTTTATACCCATCTTATAGTCGGCGTTATCGGCGGCCTCTTTGGCCAGAATGTAATAGCGCTCTTTCTGGTTGACCTTATCGAGATATTTAAGCGCCAGATCCATATATTTATCGCTTAAGGCCGACATTGAAGAAACCGTATGCGACAGGTAATAATAGGCCATGGCAAAAGTGGAATCTTCTTCGACCGCCTTTTCCAGATAACCCTTGGCTTCCTCTACATACAACTTGCGATAACTTTCCATCCCGAGAAGGTAATTCTTGTATGCTTCCGCCGAATGGGTGGTGACATCCGCCACCATCGGATCCAGCTCGTTGCCGGCTTCTCTGGGCAGTGCCAGGTCATTCTTTATCTCGACAGTTAATTTATCCACCAGTGCAAAAATGTTTTCTCCCGGTTCTCCGGCGGTCAACTGTGATGCGATAACATCGCCGGTGGCCACATCCACCAGTTGCCCCGCAATCGAATAGTAAGGATCCGACTGGTGAATACTGCCGAGCAGCATCCATTTGGCATCGGCGCGACGGGCGATTTCCAGAGCGGTTTCTTTATCCAGTCCGCTGCGGCCTTCCTTGCCCAGTGTCCGGGCAATATCATACAGCCTCTGGCTCGAAATTACGCTCATGTATTGCGATTCGGAAAGATCGGTGATCAGGAGACTGGTTATAATATCTCCCAGGCGCTGCTCATCCTGAGGGTCGGCAAGATTTTCGAAATACATAATGGCCAGGCGGTTTTGAGTCGCAACCGCATCCTGAGAGGGGCGGATGTCAACCTGCCACGGCTGTATAATCATGACAATAAGCAAACCCAGCACGATCAGTGACGGCACCAGCGATTGCCATAAGCGTTTGTAATTAAAAGGCTGCTTCACCTGCGATGCATTGGAGACTTCCCCGCCCGTATCGACATCGGCGACTTCCTCGATGACCGCCCTGACGTCGCCATCCCGGCGAACAAGATGGGTCGCTTCAGCCAATTTTTGGGCGTCATCAAAACATGCCTCGCAGACCATCAAATGCATTTCGAATTCGCCGCGATCGGCATCGGAAAGCATGCCCAATTCATAGGCGTGGAAGAAGTCTTCGAATTTTTTGTTGCCGCAACCTGGCACTACTTTATATCTCCCTTTTCAAGACAATATTCCAGCATGGATCTGGCTCGAGACAAAACTGAATAAAGATTATTGCGCGTCAATCCCGTTTTCTCACAAATCTCCTCGGTGCTGAACCCCTGATAATGGAGGTTCAATACTCGTGCATATCTCAAATTGGCGCCTGCGACTTTGCGCATACATTGCATCAGTTTCTGCTTCAACTCCTGTTTCGGATTGTCTCTGTCTGTGGCAGGTAGATTTTCGGCCTCAGAAACCGGGCTAATCCTTCCTTCGTGCCGTTTCTTGGTCTGGATATAGCCCAGAATCCTGTTATCGAGGACCTTATAGGCCCAGGCTGAGAAGCTGGTTGTGAAGTCAATTCCTTTGTACTCTTTACATATAGTCATCAGGGCGTCCTGCACAATTTCTTCTGAGTCCAGTTCGTCCCAAATTCTTTGGCGCACGAATAGCCGAAATCTTGCAGTTAAAGCCCTGAAAAGTTCTTCTTCGCCGGTCTGGTTCCCGTCGCGGGCAACAGTGTACAAGTGATTGATATTCAAATTATTCCCTGCCCATTGCCGCCTTAATATAGCCTATCTGTTCGTCCCATACAAATTAATTCTGACAAATAACCTTTTTTAAAGCCGGTTGTCAACTATGAACGAACGTTCACAATGGCCGTATAAGTGTGATTTCATGTTTTTTTTTGTGAGGAGTTATTCCCTATGCCTGCCATATTCGCCTTTTGCAATAACCGCATCCTGACTCAAGGTGGGAGATAAATAAACCACTGGGCTATATTACGTTTATTTCGTTCGCGATGTTTCCATATTTATTGGCAGGCGCAAAATATGCTTCATTTTCTCCATCTTCTTTTTCTGACCTGCCTGCTAATCATATGAACGACAACGGACTATTTGGTCAGAAAAATATGTTGGGCGTTTAAAAATGACGATGATTTGATCATATCGTGCAAGAAATATATGATTCGGCCACCAAATATTTCGGATGTTAATCTGTACGTAAGGACTTTTTCCAGAGTCCGCAGTTTGCAAGATGCGGGTGACTGACCGAGGAGGTCAATGTCGTAGACTCTCCAACGCTGCCTGTGGGGAGTACGATGTGGGATTTTGGTGACGGTGATTCCACTTCCGGTCAGTCATCCTGTTTTTTAGAGCGAAAATTTTCCGCCGCCTGATGGCGGACAAAGAGACGATAAAATCTTTTCTCCCTCCTCGGCCCTGAATCGCTTTTACGATAAAGGGCCGGACCCTGCCAATTTCCGGATATTATACAGCCGGAAAAACCTCAGTTCTGTGGACGCCTGACAATAGAAGCCAACTGAAACGCAGGATCCGGCCCGCCATTTTTCGCATCGGCAGCTTCCCGCCGTGAAAAACAGACACGAGCTTTATTTACTTGAATGGATTTTCCAGCACGGAGAGTTTCGATTTTAAAATTGAGACCGTCGGCAAACCGGAAATAATCAAGGCGGCGAATATCAACAATCCGCCCAGAGCGCGCCGCGTCACGAAAACCTCATCACCGAGTGTCCAGGCAAAAATGGCGGCAAAAACCGGCTCGAGAGCAAAAATAAGAGTAACGCGCAACGGTGACCTGATTTTCTGCGCCAGAAGTTGTATGACGAAAGCGGACAATGACGGGAATAATGCCAGAAAAACTATCACTCCCGCTGTCTGTGAAGTTTTTATCGAGAAGGGAAGATCAACCACAATGGCCGTCAGCAGTGAGAGAAGTCCGACTATAAGAAATTGCTGGCAGGCCAGAAGGTACGGATTCATCCCGGCCTTCATGTACTTATCCGAATACAAGACATGCAGGGCATAAGTCATCGCCGCTGCCAGTGTCAGGATATCGCCGATATTAACATCGGCCATGCCGCCGGTAAGCACCCATAAGCCCAGCAGCGAAACCACGCAGGCGATAATCTCCATCATGCTCGGTTTCTTTTTGAAAATAGTCAGGAGGAAAAGCGGGATGAAGGCCACGAACAGCCCGGTGATAAAACCTGAATTGGAGGCCGTTGTGTATTTGAGCCCGAGAGTCTGTGGAATGTAAAGCAGCCAGAGCAGTATCCCCAGAAAGGCCGCCCTGCCGATACCCACGAAAATCGGTTGCCGTTTTAGCAGGAGATAAATCAGCAGTATCACCCCGGCCAGCACAAAACGGTAGCCGACAAGCACCACCGGATCGACATCGGCCAAGGCCCCCTTGACCATAAAAAATGTCGCGCCCCAGACGGCCGCGGCATAGAACAGGCCCAGATCGGCCAGCAATAAATTTCTTCCGGATGTATTCATCGGCGTCCAGGTCGGCGGGCGGGATCGTTATCCTTTTCTATTTTTGGATGTTGTCGTCAGGTAGTGCCTGGTCAACTCATTCTTTAAATATTCGAAAGTCTTGTCCACATCATCAAATATACGGAATAATTTGAGATCCTCAGGGGAAATGGTACCCCAGTAAACCATTTTTTCGAAGTTCAGAACTTCTTTCCAATAGCCACTGCCGAATAAAACGACCGGCATGGTCTTTTTGGATTTGCCGGTCTGGATTATTGTCAGCAATTCGAAGAATTCATCGAGGGTCCCGAAACCGCCCGGAAAAACAACCAGCGCCTTGGCCAGATAGAAAAACCAGAATTTACGGATAAAGAAATAATGAAACTCGAATGAAAGTTCTCTTGTCTGATATTTGTTTGGATATTGCTCCATCGGCAGGCTGATATTCAACCCTACGGATCTTCCCCCCGCCTTTTTGGCACCCCGGTTGGCGGCTTCCATGATGCCGGGACCGCCGCCTGTGCAAATGGAAAAGCTTTTGCCATTTTTCTGCTCGACTTCTTTGAACCATTTCGTCAACATCTCGGACAATTGAGCCGCTTCCTCATAATAGGCCGACATTATCAGACCCTTTTTGGCTCCTTCATATTCAGCCTTCAATCCGGGTGTAACTTTTCCCGCTTTTCGAATCCGTGATTCTATTTCGAACAGCTTTCCTTTTGCCTCTTTTTCCGGAATTGTCCGCGCCGAGCCAAAAAAGACCACCGTATTCCAGAGATTGTTTCTGCGAAAACGATCCGCAGGTTCAACCATCTCAGTCATGACACGGATTGTCCGAGCCGCCGGGCTGTTAAGAAAATCGATATTTTTATAAGCCTTAATCGGCCACTCTGTTGTGTCTTTTTTCTTTTCTTTCGCGGACATTATGCATCCTTTCCGTGTAATATACCGGTAATAATATTCCTCAACTTAGAGTATACCTGCCCGAATTGCAATACAAAATGGTCTTAGCAGGTATGAAAAATTTGACCGTATATGTCCTATTTAATTTGCATTTACCTCATTGTGCCGGTATATTGATTTTCTGAAAGGCCCCCGTTATCGTAATTAAACGGGATTGATAATAATGAAATCAAGCCGAATGTCTTCTGATGCCAACCTGATTAACATTAATCGTACTCCCGATCATGAAAGCGCCGTTAATAAGAAAAATAATGGAAAAAGCAACGGCCTTTTTTCTATAATTACCACCGCCGCAATTATTATTATCGGAGTAGTCATTGTCGCCATCTTCAAGGAAGATATCAATAATTTCGGCCTGTATCTCATCAACAATTATGGCCAGCGGAACATCGATATAATTTTGTTCTTGCTGACCGCGATCAGCAGCAGCCCGATTTGTCTCCCGGTCTGGCAGTTTGTCCTGATCGGCACAACCATGGGATATTCGGTAATTCATCTTGCCGCCGTAATGGCCCTTGGATCGGCTCTGGGTTCGCTGGTGACTTATTACATGGGAAGGCTCTTCGGCAATTCGCGGTTTTTCACCAAACGCTTTCCCGACGCCGGAAAAAATCGCTGGGTTCACGGGCGCTCGAAGCTATATGTGACCATTGCCCTTTTCCTCGGAACGGCCTCGCCGATTCCCTTCGATATTCTTTATTTTGCCTGCGGCGTAAAAAAATATCCGCCCGGGCTTTTGTACATCGCCAATACTCTCGGACGGCTGGTTCGATACACCTATCTGGGTTATGGCTTTTATCTGATCAACAAATAGTCCAATCCCGCTCAACCATATTAAATAAAAAAATCTGCCATATCATTTTCCTTTATGCACCTGATAAAATGGAATCGTCTATTTTATATAAAGAGTGATTTTATCCACTGAATTTGTTATTATTTGTCGAATTAACATATACCTGGCCGGATAAAATCATGACGTGAATTCAATTATGGGAAGGAGTCGCCGATGAAAGGAATTGTTAAATCATTAACATATATTTTAATAATGTTTTTGTCCATTTCTGCCTCGCCCGGAGCATTGGAATTGCCGGTTGCCTTTGACCTGCGTGATGTCGACGGCACTAATTATGTTTCCGGCGTGCGAAACCAGTTGGGCGGGACCTGCTGGACGCATGGGGCCATGGCTTCCATGGAAAGCAATCTTCTCATAACCGGCGTCTGGGCGGCCGAGGGTGAAAGTGATGAACCCAATCTTGCCGAATATCATCTCGACTGGTGGAACGGCTTTAATCAATATAACAACGATGATATTATTCCCCCCACCGGGGGCGGGCTGACCGTTCATATGGGCGGGGATTACAAAGTGACCGCCGCCTATTTATCGCGCGGCGAAGGCACCGTTCGTGACATTGACGGCCAGTCCTTCGAACAACCTCCCGACAGGTATGATGACAGCTACCATTATTTTTATGTCCGCGATATCGAATGGTATCAGATGGATTTTGACTTAAGCGGAATCGATGTGATTAAAACCAGACTGATGACCGAGGGCGCCATCGGGACCGCCATGTGTTATCTTGATTCATACACCTTCTGGAGCGGCTGCAATTTCTATCAACCGCCGTCCGACTATCATGATCCGACTCATGCCGTCGCCATAGTCGGGTGGGATGATAATCATATAACGCAGGCACCGCAGCCGGGGGCCTGGCTGGTGAAAAACAGTTGGGGCGAGGCATGGTGCGACGGCGGTTACTTCTGGATCTCATATTATGATAAACACTGCGGCCGGCATCCGGAAATGGGCGCCGTCTCCTTTCAGAATATTGAGCGGATGAAGTACGACAAAGTGTACTATCATGACTATCACGGCTGGCGTGATACACTCTTCGATATTAATGAAATCTTCAACTCCTTTACATCCGAATACAATGAAAAACTGCAGGCGGTCAGCTTTTTTACGGCGGCAGACAGTGTCAATTATGAAGTCATCGTTTATGACAACTTCGAGAGCGGTATATTATCCGGGATTTTAACCTCCCAAAGCGGTTTTATGGAATTCCCGGGCCTTCATACCATTGATCTCGACAATCCCCTCACTCTTGAGCCGGGCAATGATTTTTATATATATCTGAGCCTCGACAAAGGCGGTCAGCCTTATGATCGTACCTCCGATATCCCGGTTCTCCTTTGTGCCGATTATCGCGTCATGGTCGAGTCTACTTCAAAACCGGGCGAAAGTTTCTATCGAGATACAGGTGTTGAATGGCATGATCTTTATGATACCGACAGCAGCGCCAACTTTTGTGTCAAGGGTTTAGGCATCATACAAAATATGAAAATCGGCCCGTCGGGAGGATTGGAATCCGAAGGGCCCTCGGGCGGGCCGTTTCTGCCAGTCTCTAAATCATACAGCTTTACACACAAGTACAATGATCCGGTTAAGTATGAAATACTCCTTGATACCGGGGCCGATTGGCTGTCGTTATCAGGTGATGTGTCGGGCGAACTGACGCCCTATGATACCGCCCTCGTGGCGGTCGAAATCAATGCCCTTGCGGCGCAGTTGTGCGAGGGTTTGCATATCGCCAATGTGCATTTCATCAATCTCGATAACCCGCTCGACAGCACGACTCGCTCTATTCGGTTGATCGTCGGAACGCCGCGGACATTGTATGTCGAGATGCTCGATTCCAATCCGGGATGGACCTGTGAAGGCGACTGGGAATTCGGTCAGCCGACCGGAGGCGGCTGCGGCCCGTACAATTTTGGATGCGACCCGGTCGGCGGATACACCGGCGATTATGTCTATGGGTATAACATCGACGGCACCTATACGTCAACTCTTCCGGCCACCTGCCTGACCACTCCCGCCTTCGACTGCTCGAACATGCTGAAAACACAGCTCAGGTTCTGGCGCTGGCTGGCTTCCGATGGCTTCGGTCTGGGATTTGTTCAGGTCAGCCCGGATAATACCCAATGGACCACCGTCTGGTCGGGATATGACGGGTATGATGTATCCTCCTGGACGGAAACAATCATAGATATTTCTGCTTACGCCGACAAACGGTCGAGATTGTATATCCGCTGGGTGATGGAGGTTGAATATGCCGCCAATGTATTCGGCGGATGGAATATCGATGATATCGAACTGATCGCTGTCTATGACTCCGCGCAGTCACCGGTCGGAGTCGGGGATAACAATGATGATCGCCTGCCCGATCGGTTCCGGCTCGGACAGAATTATCCCAATCCTTTCAATATGGCGACAAAGATCGGATTCAGTCTGGCGCGGGCGGCTGATGTGAAGCTGGAGATCTATAACATTCTTGGCCGAAAGTTAGCCACGTTGCTTGACCAATCGCTTCCGGCGGGCAATCATACGGTGCAATGGGATGGTCTCGATATGTCAGGAAAACCGGTCGCCAGCGGCATTTATTTCTACCGAATTCAGGCCGGTGATTTCATCGATACCAGGAAAATGATAATGCTGAAATAGTGAATGATAAAAATATCGTTAAAAAAGGGCCGGTTGTTAAAATCGGCCCCTTTTTTTGGACGAGTCTCTCTTATGTGGCAGCTTCCCTATCCGATCAGCTTTCTGACCGTCTCGAGAAGTTTTTCTTTTTCCACCGGTTTTTCAAAATATCCGGCCGGAGGATTAACCTGTTTCCTGCGCTCGATAAAACCCTTCAATTCCGGCGAAACTCCCGTTATTATGATGACCGGGATTTTGTTGGTTTCTTCGGAATCATGAAGTTTGCGGTACATCTTAATACCTGATTCTTTGTCCATAGTAATGTCGAGCGTTATCAGGTCCGGTTTCTCCGCCAATGTTTTTTCAAAACCTTCAAAGCCGTTATAGGCGAAGGTTGTCCTGTAGCCATGATCATTGAAGAATGTCGTCAGCCATTCCACCATATCCGGCTCATCATCAACGACCAGAATATGTTTATTATTATCCATAGCCTGTCTCCCGCATTTATTATGATTGTTTTTCTTTCCTGAGTTTTTCCGGGCGTTTTCTCGGAAGTTCGACTATAAATTTCGAACCCTCATTTTCCTCCGATTCGACTATGATCTTCCCGCCGTGTGCCTGGGCAATTTTATTCGAAATGAACAATCCCAGGCCGGTCCCGCCGGCACCCTTCGAGGAGAAAAAGAGACTGAAAGCCTTTTCCCGGGTCTCACGATCCATACCGGCGCCGTTATCGGATATTTCGAAAACGACGTGGCTCGATGTTCCTCGTAAAGCCGCCTGCACCTTATGATCCGATTTTTTGGTATCGATACGACAGGCATCGATGGCATTTTCGACCAGGTTGGTCAAAAGTGCCCGCGCCGCCTGCGGATCAGCCTCGAATTCGCCGATGCTGTCCGCGATATCGCAGGTGCAGTTGATATTGAGTTTTTCGGCTTTGTCCTTCATGATATTGCAGACATCCTGCACCAGTTCGGAGGCGGAGATATTCTGCCAGTCGGGTTCGCGGTCCTTGGCATAGTACAGAATATCCATCACCATGGTGCGGATACGATCGACATTACGCAGGGCGATTTCCCAGCCGCGGTCGATGCGGTCCCGGTCATCCTTCTTCAACCCGGTGTTGACCAGGTAAATTCCGCCGTCAAGCCCGTTCAGAAGCCCCTTGATACCGTGCGAGATGGAGCCTATCAGAAGACCGACCGAAGTCAGTTTGTCCTGCAGCTGCCGTATCTGGGTGATATCGGTGCTCATCTCGATCACCTTTTCTATTTCGCCGTCACCGTTGCGGATAGGCGCCGTGCATACCAGAACGTTCATCTGCTCGTCGTTCCGGGAAGTAACCACCTCTTCATGCGTGCGAATCTCGCCGTCGGCGAATGTCTGGCGAACCAGGCAGGGCTGGCATTCGCCGTCACGGTGCTTATACACTTCGTAACATTTACTCCCATATGATGTCCCGAAGGCCTCGCGGTGCAGACGATTGGCATCGATAATCCGAAGATCCTTGTCCTGAATCGATATATAGCAGGGGACCTCCTCGAACAGCAACCGGTATCTCTCCTGGCTTTCGCGGAGCTGCTTATGGAGAAGCTTTATTTCGGTGATGTCGGTGGACATCTCCATAACGGCGATGATATTTCCGGATTCGTCTCTTATCGGTGTGGTGTTGACTATCACCCATACCTTGCGGCCGTCCAGCGTTGTGACCAGCTCATCACTGTGGTAGGCACGTCCGTCGCGGAATGTCCTGTCCACCGGGCAATCCTCGCATTTCTCGGGACGATGTTTATAAACCTGATAACAAAACCGCCCCTCATAATCGCCGAAACATTCCCTGAATATGTTATTCGCATCGATTATGCGAAAGTCCCTGTCCTGCACCGTCAGGAAACACGGCATTGATTCGAAATACGACCTGAATTGATTCTCCATCGGACGAATCCTTGCTGATTATGTTTGTTTTTTGCTCTCCACCTTCTCCGCGTGATGATGTATTTTCAATAATTGTTTGATATTAAAAAGCAACCCGTCTTCGGTTATCGGCTTGTCCATATAACCTTCCGGCGGCACCGGACGATCGTAAATCAATTTTCTCAGTTCGGGCTTGCCCGTGATTATGAAGACCGGAATTCTCTGCAGCTCCGGATCTTTCTTCAAGAATTCGAAAACCTCAATCCCGGATTTGCCCGGCATAGTGATATCGAGTGTCATCATATCCGGCTTTTCCTTGCGCGCGGTCTCGATGGCGCTGTCGCCGTCATAGGCACGGATAACGGTTGCGCCGTTGTCTTCGAGGATGGCCGAGACGAAGGTCACGAAATCGGGCTCGTCATCGGCAACAAGAATACGATATCCGACAAGATCGGCGACCGGTTCGGCAATCACTTCGACCGGAACCATAACCTTCTTCTCGATTACCAGGGCATTGGCCACCAGATTGACAAGCTGCGTCACCTGCATTCCCAGCTTGTAGTGCCGGATAAGATCGGTCAGGCCGTCGACGCAGTTGTGGCATGATGTCACCACTATCGAGGCTCCGGTTGCTTTGAGCTGATCGGCTTTGATTTTGGCCGATTTTAAACGCCGCGGCGTGTACTCCGACATCGACATCGCCCCACCGCCGCCGGTGCAGCAGTAGTTTTCGGAACGGTTGGGGTACATCTCCTTAAAATCGGAGCAGACCAGATTCAGCAGTTCGCGCGGCTCTTCGTACAGGCCGCAGCTTCTGGCATTATTGCATGAATCATGAAACGTGACCGGCGTCGTATTCCTGGACTTGTCGACTTTGATCCGGCCTTCTTTGATATAGCGAAGCATGGTGATCACGGAGCTTTCCATCGGGAAGTTCACGTCTTTCTTGCCCCAGTTCGGCCCCTCGCAGCGGGTCGAACGGTATCCGTGGCCGCATTCCGATATTACCAGTTTTTTGCCGCGAAGCTCCTCGACCTTGTCGTACAGCCTCACCGCCACGGCGCCGCCGAGATCATCATCACCCGAAAACAACCCGAAGTTGGTCATATCCCAGCACTCGGCCGGCATAGTCCAGTTTTCTCGGGCGGCATAAAAGATGAGAGCCGCATCCGAGATGGTCCGCGGATCATATTTGACCTCTCTCGGATTTATGGAGTAAACAACATCCGCATCCATTTTTTCGATCGGGATGGTCGCGACCGGATCTTCCCATTCCGCCTGTAATTCCTCGGACAACCACTCCAGCGTGTCGATATAATCCTCTTTAAGAACGCCCATCTGGTTGCCGATTTCCCACTGGTCCTTGCTGACCACGGCGACGCCCTCCGGCATCACACCGACCGAAACCAGCAGCCCGCGGGCCATCCGGTTGAAAGTGGCGTAATCAACACCCATCGGGCAGTTGATGGAGCAGCGCCGGCAATTGGTACATTTACCGAAGACTATATCCTTCAGGTCTTCCAGCTCCTGGTCGGTATACAGGCTTTTCGCCTTGACCCACCAGGGAAGAACCCGCCCGGTCCAGTCATAATGTTTCTTGAAGAATTTTCTTATCTGATCGGCTTTGTACGCCGGGGCATATGTGGGATCATCGGGATTGGCGAGGACATAGTGGCAGGCATTGGTGCACATTCCGCAATGCACGCAGGCCACCAGCGAACCGACTATCTGCCGATTCAGTTTCTTGCCCATCCTCTCGATAACCTTCTGCGCTTTGTATGATCTTGAATTATTACTGTTCATTTTTATCTCCAAATCATCTGGTCCGCCGTTATAATGCTATTCCCGCGCCTGCGGGACGTGGCGTATCGGATACACGCCGCGATGTCCCATGGTCTTGCCCAGGTAATAGCGCGTAAATGGATAGTACAGATAATGCGATATCTTGCTGAACGGAACGTAAACAAGAAAGAATGCCGTCAGAATGAAGTATGTCAGCAGATGCCATTCCCCCCGGACGGTACTGTTCGGCACCGAGAGAAATGCAAATGCAAACCAGACCGTCAAAAGCAATAACGAGAAATAATCGTCCGGCGAACTGATAACTCGCATATATTTGTCTGTAATGCGGCGGATAATCCGCATCACTCCTACCAGAAAAGCCCCGCCGATGATGACCATCAATATCACCACGAGAGGCTGGTTATACAAAAGACTCGGTGCATAAGGAATTATAAACGAGAGCCCGATGGCCGCTGCCACACCAAGATGAAATATGATAAACTGAATATACATGAAAGGCTTGGTGCGGGTACTCTCCATCGACCAGGGCATGGCAATATTGGCCCAGGAATATAAAATACCCCTGGCCGGGGTGGTTCCCTCTCTGCCCGTCGGTGCCTGACGGTCGCGGCCCGCCTTAAAGTGAAGTAGCCAGAGCAGTCGCGTGGTGTAAACCAGTGCCATGAAAACCAGCGCCGCTTCCTGTAATGTATGTTCGGAAAAGTGCAATAATTCGCTCATCATTTCCTCCTTTATGCCGGAACCATATTGGACTTGGACAGTTGCGACTCGAACGGCCTGTACTCACGCGAATCGAGCGGACATATAACAACGTCCTCAATACCGGTCTCGCCTGATAAATAATCGACAATCGCCCCGATCGTCACTCTGGCACTGACATCTAAAGGAACGCCGTAGAAGCCGCTTCCCATGGTCGGGAAGGCGATCGCCTTTATGCCCTTCACATCAGCCAGCCTTAGCGCATTAAGAACGGTGGTCCGGAGTTTATCCTCGAGATTCACTTCCTGGAACTTCGGCCCGGCGGCATGGATGATGTAGTTGGCCTTCATTTCACCGGCCTGGGTTATTACCGCCTCGGTGGTATTGACCGAGCCGAGTTCATCAAGCTCTTTCTGTACGCTCGGCCCTCCCCGAACCGAAATGGCGTTTCCGAATCCGGCGCCAAGAGCCAGATCCTCACGTGCATAATAAACGAAAGATTCGATTTCAAGGTCCGTGATATCACATTTGATTAACCTGACTGTACGACCTCTGACAGTTATTTTGTCCGGCATAACATAGCTCTCCCTGACAGCTTGCCATGGTTCAAATTTAAATTGTAACGAGGATTCCGCAGCACCGGTCTCCTCAAAGCAGCCCCTCAAATCAGGCCGTTCCTTCGATACAATTCTTCAATTGCTCGATCGTGAACGGCTTCTTTATCCACCCAAATACTTCTTTATCGCAGTATTCACTAAGCTTCTTGGCTTTCGATGACAGGATCAGCCTTACTACCGGGATGCGAGGATCATTGAACAGGCTCCTGCAAACCATCTCCGTGCGTCTTCTGCCGAGCGTGCAATCGACTACCACATAGTCCGGCCGAAACTTCTCGATCATCATGGCGCAGTCATATTCGCTGAACACAAAGCGGATATGCAAACCATTGGTATCGACGTCTTCATAATCGGTGATAATCCGATTGTTCTCGGCAAGAACCAG
>JBFMFJ010000005.1:0-25584 GCA_040752235.1 Candidatus Zixiibacteriota bacterium
GTGAAAATATCGATATTGGGAAGCGGCGCATGATAATACGTGTCGTTTCGTACTTCCAGATCGGGCCAGCCGTTAACGCCAGTGGCGCCATCGAAATCTGACAGAACATTTTCGGCGATTGATGCCAATCCCAGATTATCCCGGAAGAAACTGCCGGGATAAAAGCTTGTCTGGCCCGTAATGGCGAAAATGGTCCGCCAGCCGGCCAGGAAAAAGTCGGTTTCATATTGCAGATACCAATCCAGGCTGTCAAGCGAACCCGCGAGCAAGTGCTGGATATTGTCATCATCGACGTAAAACAGGGGCAAATACTGCCCGGCCAATGATTTTTTTAATGGAGTATCAGGATTGTCTATTTTGTGCGTTATGTAGAGCGAATCGCCAAAAGCCGCGGCATAGAAATTACTTTGTTCGGTTTCGGAAGGCAGATAACTACCGGTCTGCGTTTCATCGACCAGAAGAATCCCGCGATCAAAAGTGGCAGGAATAGCCGAGACAATTGACGAGCTGTCAGATTCATTCAAATCATTATCGTATGCCAGAACAACATAGTAATTTGTAAAATATGGTTCCGGCGTAAAATCGACATAAAATGTATCAGTGTAATTGCTTTCAAGCTCCACCCAGGATCCGGCAGCCACCTTTCTTAAAATCCTATAGTGGTTGAAATCAAGTTCACGGTTTGCATTATAATTGAGGATAATTCTGCTGGAATCGACCTCTATACGTACATTATCAGGGGCTCGCGGAATTGACAGTGGCCTTCCCGGTTCGGAAATATAGCCTATTTGCGGGTAGCCGTCGGGCGGGTATCCGAGCACCGTGACATAATACTGCTGTCCCTCGACAAGTCCGTCAATATATGCAAAACAATCCGGCGGGGCGACATCCATAGTATCAGATAACTGATATTTATAAACTCCGTAGATAACTCTGTAAGTAAAATCGCCAAAACAGGGGTCCCAGGTGACTTTCAGGCCGTCACCATCGCCGACGTCATAGACCATAGGTTGTACCGGGTCTGCGGCAGCATCGATAATAGGTAGCGAGGTTGCCGCAAGCTGAACGATCTTTCTCATGTATGACGTATCAAGTGTTGAAAGAATATCATTTGGAGTATGCATATACGGATGGTATGTGTACTCCCACATGGCCAAAGTCTGATATCCCAGATCATGGAACATTCCATCATCATCAAGATAATTATACATTTTGACCGGAATTAAATTATTCAGTCTTGAAATCGCATCTATGAAAACCTGGCAGTAAGTGGATTGTCGGATACAGGAAATACAAAAATCCGGAACATCATCTTCCTCGTATGATATCACGTCAAGATTGACCAGTATTTCGATATCAATCGCATCATCGAATAGTTCCTGCGCCAGATGGTTCGATCCGTCCATCATTTGTTCTTCAGCACCGAACCCGATAAACATCAAAGACCTTTTGAAATCATAATTATAAAACAACCGTGCCAGTTCCAGAACCGCCGAAACACCGCTGGCATTACAGTCCGCTCCCGGCGCATAATTGGTACAGTAATTGCTTGAGTATGAATCATAGTGAGCGCCGATCATTATCCATTCATCCGGTTTTTCGGTTCCTATTTTACGGCAAAGGATATTCCAGGCCGGTTCGTCGTATACATCCATACTCTCCCTGGTCGCCAGGAAGCGATCAAACGTAATATCCGTATATCCGTAGCTGGCCAGTTTGCCGGCAATCCATTCGCGGGCAATCCTGTTTGAATCGCATGGCGTGAAACGAGTAAAGAAGGCCATCATTCGACTGATATTGGCCGCCAGTGAATCGGAGTTGACCATTTCGGCAAGTGTATCCGAGGGATAATCCTCGAGTGCCGGTGCAGGACACAATTGGGGGTAATAATAAATCGGCGTTTTGCGTTCAAGCAGCGGCAGAGCCATATATCCCTCTCTCGACAGAACATCAATACTGCTCTTTTCAAGTTCGGCCACGCGATGACCGGACGATGATGCATATACTGAAGGAATCGATATTGATGCTGGGCCGGCTTCTCCGGCTTCTTTAATAACAAGATATTTATTTTCCATCCGACATTCGGATTGCAGGAGTTCCAGTTTGATGTCCGGATGCTTCAGCCTTTTTGTCTGGTCCTGTTCAAGAATGACAATAAATTTGCCGTCGATCGTGCCATGCGCATATTCCACCACCTGTGAAGATAATTCGCAGGCCTCCCGACTATCTATGCCCAGTAGATAAAGATCGGCGGAAAACAGATTGACACAAAACAAAAGACAAAATGCCAGTGATAACAATAATATCCTTGACATAAAAACCTCTCCTTTCTTATTCAAAAATGCTATATCACACATCCTTCCAGCGGTTCCGGTCCGCCCTTATACAAATAGCTGATTAAATATGTAACATCGAGAATATTCACAGCACAACTACCGTTGGGATCACCGTTGTTCATGTCTGTCGGCGCCGGGCCTCCCTTGTACAGATAGTTTATCAAATACGTAACATCCAGTATGTTGATACCCCAGTCGCCGTTGACATCGCCATACAGAACCGACTCCTCCGCGAAATATTCAAAGACCCTGGCCATAAGAGCCTGGATGCTTTCATCGGTAAGATAATATACCGGAAATCCCAGGACGATCCGCTTTCCGTGATGAGTGTCGTAGGCAACCCCGACCGGTTTGCCATTATAGAAGTGGTTCGAAGAGGCCGAATTGAAGGTAAGGATTATCTCTGCATTTGGCGCGGCGGAAAAAATATCTATAAACGGCATGCGCCCGGCTCCGGGTGCATCCGGCCTTATTTGCAAATCCGGCCATCCGCTGCCACCGGTCGCCCCCGTAAAATCATAGAGAGAATTCTGCGCAATGTAGGAAATTCCAAAATTATCATAAAAATAATCGCCTGAATAGAAATAATTTTGTCCCGTAATGGTGTAAATTGTTTTCCACCCCGAGAGCATAAAATCAGTGTCAAAGCGGAAATACCATTCAAGCGTGTCCAGGGAACCCGATAAAACATGATTACAATCATCGTCATCGATCCAAATAATCGGATTATATTGTCCCGCCCTGGCACGACTAATGGCGTCGTAAGCCGAGTCAATCATTATAACATCAAACGGGATATCACCCATCATGTATTGAAAGTAAATGCGTTGAATCAGCTCCGTAGGATTGTCGCCGCCCGTCTGCGTTTCATCTGCAATCAGTACACCCATATCGAAAAAGGCCGGGATGGAACTTACAGTTGGAGAATTGACTGATTCATTATCGTCATTGTCAATTGCCGATATGTAGTAAGTATATTCCTGTCCCGAGACGACGCCGGAATCGATATGTTCTGTTCCGGTCAGATTTTCTTCATATAGTATCCAATTGCTCCCCCGATATGTTCGAAAGAGTTTGTAATGATTTATGTCGAGTTCCGGATTTTCATTCCATGAAATAAGAATTCCTCCCTGTACAGGCTCGGCATCCACGCCGGTTGGCTGCCTTGGAGTAGAGAGCGGTTTTTCGCTCGATATCTCCAGATAAAGCGGTGGATAACCGCCTTCAGGGTATGGCACCACGCTGACATAGTAATTCAGCCCTTCCGTAAGACCTGTAATATCGATGGTACATTGTCCGTCAGGAATATCAAGTGTATCCGTAGGAACGCCCTCAGATGTGCCATACAGCACATCATAACTGTAATTAGCAAAACAACTGTCCCAGACAACCCTCAATGAATGACCGTCGCCGATGTCGTATAGATCGCAGATCACCGGATCGGCCGATTTATCGATTACCGATATCGCGGCGGTCGACATTTTGACTATTTTCGTCATGAATCCGGGATTTATAGTGCTGGATAAGTCAAAGGCGGAATGGTAGTAAGGCGTCAAATGAGATTCCCATGGCATAATCGTATAATAACCATAATCGTAGAAAGAAGTATTATCAGATACGGGGTATGTCGACATGCTCCATATCATCAAGTCCGTTAATCTCTCCGCCGCTTCTACGAATAAATTAGCGTATAAATAGTCCGGTGTCGCGGACAGACTTATACTCGGGATAGTGTCACTTTCATACGCGATGACATCGAAGTTTATAACAAGTTCCAGATCGACGGCATCCTCATATATGCCCTGAGCCATGAATTCCGAGCCAACACGCCCCTGTTCCTCGGCGCCGAAAGCCACGAACATAATGGACTTTCTGAAATCGACATTTCGGAAGATACGAGCCAGTTCGAGCATGGCGGCCGCCCCGGCGGCATTATCATCGGCACCGGGGGCTGCGCCATAAACTTCCGATCCCGAATAGGAATCATAATGGCCGCTGATAATAAGCCAATTGTCCGGCTTTTCATAGCCTGTCTTGGTACAAATAACATTATAGGCCGGTTCATTTATTACACCCTGGAATTCCCTGGTTGCCAGAAAGAATTGGGTTTGAATATCTGTATACCCGAAAGAGGTAAGCTTATTGATAATCCAGTCTCTGGCTCTTTTGCAGGAATCCGATGGTGTGAACCGAGTGTAAAAGTTTTCCAGTTGCTGCACATAACTAAAGAGTGAATCGGTATTAATCAGTGCGGCCAGTGTGTCGGTAGGAAAATCTTCAGACATAGGCATTGCTATTGACGGCGGATTGTAGAAAAAGGGAGTGTTCTTTTCGGCCAATGGTGTCATCAGATACCCTTCGCGTTCCAATATAGAATATGAATTCTCCTCCAACCGTGCTATCTGACCGCCCGGGATTTCATAAATGGAAGGAATTGACACGGCCGATTTGCCGGTTCTGTCGAATTCTTCACGGATCAGACAATAGTCCTCAGGAAGGCAGTCTCCCGCAAGAAACTGCATTTCGACACCTGCATTATTGAGTATTGTGTTCTGTTTTTCATCGATGAAGACTATAAATTTACCACCGATCGCACCGTGAGCATGGTCAATATTATCCTTCACGATGTCAAGGATGACATTATCCGTTATACTCAGCAGATATAAATTATCGGCATGAGCCGACACGGAAAACAATAAGATAAACACTGCTGCCAGAAATAGTTTTCTCATCAGAGTTCCCTCCCCAGGGCAAAAAGTATAAAGTATTTATTGCCTTACATTATCACACATCCGGCAACAGGAGCCGGGCCTCCCTTGTACAGGTAACTTATCAGATATGTAACATCGAGAATATTCACATTGCAGCTCCCGTTGGAGTCACCATTGTTCATGTCTACCGGCGCCGGGCCTGCCCTGTACAGATAATTTATCAGGTAGGTAACATCCAATATGTTAATACTCCAGTCGCCGTTGACATCGCCGTACAAAACAGATTCTTCGCCAAAGTATTCAAACACTTTTGCAATCAGGGCCTGGGCGCTGGCTTCGGTCAGATAATACAGCGGGCAGCCGAGTATAACGCGTTTACCGTGATGCGTATCAAATGCTATTCCGACCGGTTTATTGCTGTAAAACGGATTGCCGGAATTGGAATTGAATGTCTCGATAACCGTTGCATTTGGTGCTGCCGTGAAAATATCGATATTGGGAAGCGGCGCATGATAATAGGTATCGGTGCGCACTTCCAGATCGGGCCAGCCGTTGACACCGGTGGCGCCGTTGAAATCCGACAGGACATTTTCAGCGATTGATGCCAGTCCCAGATTGTCACGGAAGAAATTGCCCGGATAGAAATTTGTCTGCCCTGTTACCGAAAATATTGTCTGCCAACCAGCCAGGAAAAAGTCGGTCTCGTACTGGAAATACCATGCCAGACTGTCGATAGAATTCCCAAACAGATTGGCCAGACGGTCGTCATCGACGTAAAACATGACAGGATATTGACCCGCAATCGATTTCTTCAGCGGCGGGCTGCCTTCATCTATGGCCGAGCGTGTATATGTCGAATCACCAAAAGCGATTTGATAATATGTATTCTGCTCCTGTTCAGCGGGATAATTATCACCATCCTGTGTTTCATCAACCAGAAGAATTCCCTGGTCGAAAGTTGCCGGGACTGCCGAACCGAAACCTGATGTGTCGGATTCCTTCGTATCATGATCGATGGCCAGGAGGGCATAAATGTATGTCTGCTGGGAGACAACTGCCTCGTCGACATAGAAGGTATCTGTCAGGGCATCGTCAAGTATATAAAAAGTCCCGTTGGGTTCTTTTCTGAGAAGGCGATAATGATCCAAATCCAGTTCACCATTGGGATTCCATTTCATGATTATTGAATTAAGCGCGGCATTGACGGTAAAGCCGGTCGGCACTCGCGGATTAGTCAGCGGCGTCCCCCTGGTCGTCTTTATCGCCAGCGGCGGATAGATATCAGAAGGGATCGATATGACTCCGATGTAATATTCATAGCCTTCCGTGAGACCTGATATATCATAGCTGCATGAGGGATATGGTACATCAACGGTATCAGTCAGATTGTAGGATGCTAAACCATAGGCGATTCGGTATTGATAGTCATCGTTGCAGTCATCCCAGGTTACTCTCAGACTCTGGCCGTCGCCGATATCAAGAACATCACATGCTATCGCCGGTGCGGACTGGTCGATAATGGCCATTGCCGCTGCCGTCATCCTGACTACTTTGGCCATAAATGAAAAATCGAGGCTGTCGACCACATCATAATCGGTGTGGACGCTGGGACACAGTTCTCCCTCAACCGGAGTAATGTTACGATAACCGAATTCATCGAACGGATCCGAATCGCAATACGATCCATTATAGTACATTGGATCCAAATCATCCAACCTTATGCCGGCATTTCCGAATACATAGGCATGCGGTGACGAACGGCTCCAGAAAAGATTGGTATTGAGCCAGGTATCCTCCTGGTACGCTATCATGTCGAAATTTATCATGAGCTCGAGTTCGACCGAATCGTCATGCAGGAGAGTGGCGCAGTGAAGAGCGCCCCAGAGGTGAATCTCCTCCGCCGAAAAAGGTACAAACAGCATGGAATATTGCGAATCGAAGTCTTTGAAGATCCTGGCCAACTCAAGTACCGCCGCGGTTCCGGTGGCGTTGTCATCGGCTCCGGGTGACCAGATTTCCTTGGGTGTCGGGCCCGCGTGGTTAAACGAATCATAATGCGCGCCCACGACAATCAGCTTATCGGGATAAACCGTTCCGGTTTTCCAGCAGGCGACATTGTAGCAGTCAAGATCGATATAGACTATTCCATATCTTTCCGTATTCACAACAAAATGCTGGAGTTCGACATCATTATAGCCGAAGCCCAGAAACTTGTTCCGAAGCCAGTTCCTGGCGGCATGGATCGAGTCGGTGACAACATATCGTGACTGAAACGCCTGCATTCGCGCCACATAATTGTACAGCGAATCCTGGTTGACCAGCGCGGCGATTGTATCGGTAGGATAGTCAGGGAGCGCCGGAAGCGCCGCCAGCGGCGCATTATAGAAAAACGGGGTGTTCTTCTCCTGAAAAGGAACAGCCATATATCCGGCATTTTGTAAAATGTCCTCATCGCCTGTTCCAAGCTGCACCAGGTGTTTATTTCCGGCAGAATAAATGGGGGAGAGGTAGACAGGTGTCAGTTCGCGATCATATATTTTATGAACGACATAACAGTCCTGAAGCGGGATATTTTCGGCTATCGATTCGATATCAATGCCGGCAGCCTGAAGCGCGGCGGCCTGATGCGAATTTATCGACACCAGAAAACGATCCCCGAGAAGGCCGTGCGCATTATCCACGAGTTGCCTGACGGTTTCAAGCTGATCCTGACTGTCAATGCGAAGCAGATATATGTCTTCGGCATGGCCTGCGGCGAAAGTCAGGACAGTAAACACCATTACAATCATTAGCCTCTTTAACATTTGTCCTCCGTGTCAAGTATTTTATTATTGTCAAATAATTATTGCACACACCCTGCGAGCGGCGCCGGACCGCCCTTATATAAATAGCTGATTAAATAAGTCACATCGAGAATGTTGATAACACAACTTCCATTGAGATCGCCGTTATTCATATCGATTGGTGCCGGCCCCCCTTTGTAGAGATAATTTATCAGGTAGGTTATATCGAGTATATTCAAGCCCCAGTCACCGTTGACATCACCATACAAAACCGACTCCTCCGCAAAATATTCGAAAACGCGTGCCATCAGGGCCGCCGCACTCTCCTCTGTCAGCCAGTAGACAGGGAAGCCCAGGACAATCCGTTTGCCGTGATGCGAATCATAGGCGATGCCAACCGGCTTGCCGCCATAAAATGTGCTGCCCGAATAAGAATTGAATGTACAGATTACTTCCGCGCCGGGGGCGGCGCCGAATATTTCGATATTAGGCAATTTCCCATGGTAGATCGGACCGTCCTTCAATTCCAGATCAGGCCAGTCCCCCACTCCGGTGGCACCGACAAAATCCGCCAGAACATTTCTGGCCACGCTTGTTATTCCCAGGTCATCATAGAAGAAATTGCCGGGATAAAAATAGGTCTGTCCCGTAAAGGAAAAAATTGTCTGCCATCCGGCCACCAGAAAATCGGTGTGCCAGTCGAGATACCATTTCAAAGAGTCAAGCGATCCCGCCAGTAATTTAGTAGATAAATCATCGTCAATCCAGATAATTGGATTGTACTGACCGGCACGGGAACGACTCAGGCATTGAGCACTGTCATTAAGGGTATAAACCGTGTATGCAACCGTGTCAAAAGCGGCGGAATAGAACTGGTTTTGCATAACCTCGCCGGGAGTGATATCATCCGTCTGGGTTTCATCGACGAACAGGACACCGCCGTCAAATGTGGCCGGACCGGCGGCAAATATCGCGGTCGTATCGGATTCAAACGAATCCATATCGACGGCCAGAACCGCGTAGGCATATATCTGATGGGCCTCAACTCCGGTATCATAATAGACCGTATCATCAGGCAGTTCCGCAATGACTTCCCACGGCAGTTCGCCATGCTTTCTTATGATTTTATAATGACTGAAATCAAGTTCGCTGTTGCTTTCCCAGCTTAGTACCACTCTGGCCGAATCAGGCTCCACGGCCAGGTTTTTCGGCATTCTGGGACGCAACCAGGGAACGTTGTTCGAGATCTTCCAGCTCAGCGGTCCATTTCCCTCCGGATCGGTGTAGTCAACACCAAAATAGTAGGTTTCTCCTTCAACTAGGCCGCCGACATCATAACTGCACTGCACAGGCGGTACGTCGATGGTATCATTGAGACTGTAAACGGATGTTCCGTAAATGACTTGATAATTGTTTTCCGGACGGCAATCATCCCAGCTCACCTGGAGTGACTGGCCGTCGCCGATATCCTCGACGGTACAGGCAATTGGTGCCGGAGCCTCATCGACTATACCGATCGAAGCAGCCACCATTCGGACATTATTTTCAAGATAATCAAAATTTATGCTGTCGCTAACATCATAATCGGTATGGCAATTTCCATATGGCCAGTCTCCGTCGTGAAAAACAAGAGTCGGCCACCCGTACTGACCGAATTCGCCATCATCCCACCATGGCCCGTCGGCATATATCGGCACCAATCCTGCGACACGCTCACCGGCTGCTGCAAAGACATCGTAATATGCTGTCGTGAGCCCGGCGCCGATTATAATTTCCTGGTTTCCATCGGCCCAGTGCCCGATCATATCGAGATTACTCATCAATTCAACATCGGAGGCGGCTTCATACATACTGTCGGCCATAGCAGTTGCACCAAATATGCCTATCTCCTCGGCAGAAAAAGCCGCAAAAACAATGGATTTTTTTGATTCGTAAGTACTGAAAATTCTGGCCAGTTCCAGCACGCCCGCCGTTCCCGATGCATTATCATCGGCTCCGGGCGCGAATACTGTACCGTCGGATGGCCCGCCGTTATATGAATCATAATGGGCACCGATGACAATCAGTTTTTCGGGATAGACGGTACCTTCCTTATAACAAATTACATTATAACACGGCCAGTTAAAAACTCCATAGTGGTCATTTGTTACCAAAAATCGCTGCTGCCAGATATCAGTGTATCCATAGCTGCGAAATTTGGTTTCAATCCAATCACCTGCACGAAGAATCGAATCGGTCATAAGAAATCTGGTTTGAAAAGCCTCCAGTCTTGTCAGGTTACAATAAAGCGAATCCTGATTGACCAGATCGGCCAGCGAGTCCTCAGGGTAGCTGTCGCGCAATGGTGCCGAAACCTCCGGCGGATTGAAAAAAAACGGAGTCTTCTTATCAGAAATGGAGACAACCCTGTAACCGGCTCTTTCAAGCACGTCCGCGTCACCTTCATCAAGCCTGACAATCTTGTTGAAATTATGCGAGTAAAGCGGAGATAAGAAAATCGGCGTAACTTTTGATACGGGATGATGTTCGGAGACAACATAATATTCCGAAAACGCGCAATCCTTGACCAGGATTTCGACGGTAACCCCCTTTGCCTTTAATTGTGAAATCTGAATCTCATCCAGGTTGGTAATAAAGCAGCCTCCGATTGCGCCGTGAGCACTGACCGCAATATTTCTAACGGTCTCGAGTTGTTTGTAGTCATTAATCCCGATAAGACACAAATCACCGGCCATAACAGAACATGCTATCAGCAGGACTAAAGCCGCCATAGCAAACTGATTGCCTTTCATATAGTCCTCGTATGAAATGCGTATGTTCAGGGCCAGGCAATGTGGGATTATCCTGCCGGCAACCGCAATAATCCTGAAGACAGCCTAAATGTGAGGAAGCTCTCTATCCTTAAAGTAGTTTTCCGGTGCCTGAAGGTATTTCTTCTTTTTCCCGATGCGTCAGCCCGGATAACTTATATTCGAATATAACCAAATATAATATAGCAGGTTGCGTCCATGTTGTCAAGTTTTTTCCCTGATTGTATCTTTATAATAAACAAGACAAAAGATATGGCCTGAGATATAGCCTTTACCTGTTTTAGCTTGCATAAATCGAAAAAAAGAAGATATTTAACAGATTATCTGAATGGCACTGATGGAGGATATATGAACAAGCGTATAATTATGATTTTCACCATATTCGTGATGACGGCAAATCTGTCCGTTGCATTTGAAAAGCCCGGCTATTATGAACGAAATGATTTTCTGATGACGTCGCCGGGCAGTTTTTATGAGGGGTTGCTGGGATTTTCGAATCCGGCTAATCTGGCATTTCAAAGCGGCTCCGAACATCGTTTCTATTGGTCTTCCGATGGCGTTAATGCCTCATCCTTCGGCAATTGGGGTTACTTTTTTGGAACTCGCGGTTTTGGATTCGGAATGCAGCGCCAGGAATTCGGAACAATGCATGTCACGGATTATCGATTGTCAACAGGTTTTGGCTATCCCGATAAGATGTTCGGTATCGGATACAGCTGGACATCAGGCGATAAGAAATTTTTCGGGCGGGAAAGGCTGTTGACGGTCGGAACCCTGCACCGGCCATGCAGGTATATCTCTGGCGGCCTGATCGGCAATTTTTCGATGGAAAGCGGCTGGAATGAAGGAATTCTCGAACTTGGCGTGCGCCCTCTGGGGGATTCCAGAATAACAATATTTGCCGATGGTGCTCTGCAGAAGGATATGCGTTTTTCCGATGCCCCCTGGAGTACCGGGGCGGCGGTACAGATAATCCCGGGCACATTTGTGGTTGGCCGCTATTTTGAGAGCAAGGCCTTCACGATCGGCTTCTTTATAAATCTGGGATTGGGAGGTTTCGGCGCCCGGACCCACTACAACATCGACCAGCGTTTGTCGCGCTATACATATACAGTCAGGGCCGGAAACATGCGGCCGAGCTTTATGCATTATCTCATTGATAAAGAGAAAAGATATGCGGCCATCAATATGAAGGGGGATGTCGAATATCTGAAATATGTCGCCTTTGATGAGGGTGTTGTGCGTCTGATGGATGTTCTCAGGGATATCAGGGCGGCCTATCGTGATCCCCGTATCGGTGTCATCGCTCTTAATTTGTCGGGGATGAGAATAAGGTCGGAACACGCCTGGGAAATACGTGATGAATTAAGGAAAGCAAGATTGATCGGCAAACGCGTCGTTATTTTTCTTGACAACACCGGCATGAACGGGTACCATCTCGCCTCCGTCGCTGATAAAATCGTCATGGAGCCCGAAGGTTCGATCCGCCTTGGCGGATATGTCATGGGCAGAACTTATTTCAAAGGTACTCTCGAAAAACTCGGTCTTGGATTTGATGAATGGCGTTTTTTTAAATACAAATCGGCCGCGGAGGTCTTAAGCCGCGACAGCATGTCCGACCCCGATAGAGAACAGAACCAGGCATATGTGGATGACCTGTACGAGTATGTTCGAGATGATATCTGCACCTCACGCGGACTGCCGATGCCGTTATATGAGAATCTGATAAATATGGAAGCCTTCTTCACCGGAGAACTTGCCCTGGAAACCGGTCTGGTAGATACTCTGGCGCGCTGGTCGGATAAGGATAATGTTATTAAGAGTCTTTTCAAAGCACAATACCGCGGTATCCCTCGATCAAGGCTGCTTGATAATGGTCTGCCGCAGGATAACTGGGGGCAGAATCCGGTGATAGCGGTGGTATATGGCCTGGGCGAATGCGCCATGGACAGCGGTATCCGGGCCCGCTGGCTGGAAAGAGTCTTTCTAAATCTCGAGAAGAATAAAAAAGTCAAAGCGGTTGTTTTCAGGGTCGATTCTCCCGGAGGAGAAGGCATGGCCAGCGACCTGGTTGCCGAGGCCTTAAGAAAATGTTCACAGAAAAAACCGGTTATTGTCAGTCAGGGTCAGGTGGCCGGTTCGGGCGGCTATTGGATATCCATGTACGGCAATAAAATCCTCGCCGGCCCGTCAACCATTACCGGATCCATCGGGGTATACGGAGGCTGGATATATGACAAAGGCCTCGGAGATAAATTGGGCATGACCTCAGACTTCGTCAAGCGCGGCGAGCATGCGGATCTTCTTTTCGGGATTACTTTGCCATATGCCGGTTTGAGAATCCCCGCGCGAAACCTTACGGACTACGAACACGCCAAAATGGAAAAAATAATCCAAGGCTTTTATGATGATTTCGTCGGCAAAGTCGCTATCGGCCGCAACATGTCGATTGATTTCGTGCGGGAAATCGCACAGGGACATTTTTATTCCGGAATCGACGGCAAGGAACTGGGACTGGTGGATGATATCGGCGGGATAATGGCCGCCATTGCCTTAGCTCGCTCAACGGCGGAAATATTACCAGATGAAGAAGTGCAAATTATCGAGATACCGAAAAATAAAGGGCTGTTTAAAATTAAATCATTTATGCCATCACCGGCCTTTGACGTAAAGCAGGATCCGGTGTACAAGTATCTGAAAATAGCTACCGAAAATCCCGGTGCGCCGCTGCCGATGCTGATACCGGGGACTTACCCCGAAAAGGAGTAATCAACCTGCTTCAATATTTGGGTCTGACCATCAATCACCGGTCGGATAATTCTACCGGCGGCGGGCCGTTTTTAAAAAGATAATTCACAAGATATGCTACATCCAGGATATTAACATTTCCCGATCCGTCAATTTCGGCCGCCAATGCCTTAGGCACCGGCTCCGGACCGTCTTTATACAGGTACCTGACCAGATAAGTGATATCCAGCAGGTTAATCGAGCCGTCGATGTTGACATCGCCCGATCTGTGCCCGATAAGATTGAACCAGCCGCTCATGGCCGGGGGTTCAATATTCCCCTTGTCGTAACTCATATATAGATTGTATTGAAGCATGTCAACATCCCACAAGGGCATATAGTATTGAATAAATTGGGTCTGAGAGACTGTCATCTTAAGAGCCGCCTGGGTCGAGTCGGACTCCTCGATATATTCAAAGGCAAAGGGATGAAAGGCGTAATTGACAAGGATCGAAGAGGTGTCGATATCGTAAAGGGTATAGCCGGATACCGGCGTGTAAATATAAATGTCGGCATATTCGGGCTCCAAGGCATATGCGTAATATACATACATGATACATGGGGCGATTTCCGTCCCGATTCCGCCGCAGCGGACATCAAGCGCACCGATCAGATCGCTGCATAGATTATTGGCCGCCGCGCACTGGGAATTCCGCGCAATGTGAAAATCGCGCGCTGCGATATTGCAAAAGAGGGGATTGACATATAAATTGCCGTTTTCTTCAGCGAAAGATTCAATACATCCCACCCAGCTCCCAAGCGTATTCCCGTATAAATCACAGCACACCAATTCAGGATTAACGAGCCCCCCGAAATCATCGCAGGCAACCGCCTTGCATTGATCATTGTAAGCGATAATACAGTTCGTGAAATAAGGCATGGTGCTTATCCCGCCGCCGATGCACTCGACAACACTGCCCTGCGCCGATCCTCCATTGCGCGTAAAGGTACAGTGTTCGACAAATGGGGAAGAAGTTTCAATGGTAAGTGCCGTGCCTTTCAGAGCCGAGTTGCTGAAGAATAAACAATGTCGTATAATTGCGTCGCTTTCCAGCATATAAATTCCGGCGGCATAAGCGTCCGTTACGGCCGGCTGGGCGTAATTATCGCGAAATGTGCAGGATTCGATTATCGGTTCACCATTGAACGCATAAATCGACGCTCCGGCCGCCGAACGATTGTTGGCGAAAAGACAATTTCTTATTATCGATGATGAGTACGATAACGCAATCGCGCCGCCATAAGCGATATCTTCGACAGGAATATTGTTGTTGTTATAAAATGCGCAGTTTTCGAATTTCGGCGATGAATTCTCCACGAGAACAGCTCCGCCGATATTGTAAGTCCCGCCCTCAATTCTGAATCCTTTTACAACCGCTGTTGAGTCTTCGCCGCTGGTAAAACTGAAAGCCCGGTGGCGATCTGATTCGGTACCCTGGACAGCCAGCTTGGTAACATCCGGCCCGTTTTCGGACATGAGAACAATAAGCCTGCCCCCAAAAGCGATATCCCTGTTACCGTTGCCCAGATAGGTGCCGTCATGCACCAGAACAGTGTCGCCATCGAATGATGCATCGATAGCGGATTGAATATTGGCATATCCATTAGGTACCTCATTGGTCGCACCAAAAGACGATGAAAATGTCATTAGTATGACAAAAACTGAGATAAATGCACCTTTAATTGTTTTATTCATGGCAGCCTCCCTTGGATAATATTTGTCGTTAAAATCTATATGATTGAAGCCCACATTTACTTTGGAATGGAACAAAAGTAATATATATCCTCGGACGACAAAGTCAATGCGATAATGGACAGGATTCATTAAAAGTGGACAACATACTTTAATAATAATTAATATTATTATTGTACGAATAAATTGGTTCCCATTGTATTTTATCCCAGCTTGCTTTGTGAAAATAATGGTATATGTTCTGCGGAACAATACATGGAGTTGTGCGGTTTATAATTACATGAAATGGAGCTGGTTATGATATCAAAAGCCTATAAAATCATTATTCCGTCGCTGGTTGTTTTCTTGTGCCTTTCTTCATGTTCGGAGCAAAAGGCCCAGGGGCAGGAACAATATGGAGATAATATGTTTTCGGATAAGATGTTACAGGGCAATATAAGTGCCCCGGAATTCCCCTTCGGCCTGATGTGGCTGAATACCGACCGCCCCCTCACTTTGGAGGAGTTTCGCGGTAAGCTGATTCTGCTTGATTTCTGGACCTTTTGCTGTATCAACTGTATGCATGTCCTTCCGGATCTGAAAAAACTCGAGGAAAAATACCCTGAGGAACTGGTTGTAATCGGTGTTCACTCGGCCAAATTCACCAATGAAAAGGATTCCGAAGCCATCCGCCAGGCAATACTCAGATACGAGATCAAGCATCCGGTTGTCAATGACCATAATTTCGAAGTATGGTCGAGCTATGGAGCCCGCGCCTGGCCAACTTTGGTTCTAATCAATCCGAACGGAAAAATAATCGGCATGCATTCCGGGGAGGGAATTTTTGAGCCATTCGATGAATTAATCTCCAAAGCGATCGCCTACTTCGATGCCCGTGGTGAGTTGAAACGCTCCACGCTTGACCTGAAAAGGGAAACCCGGTCGGCCAATATGCTTCTGTCATTTCCGGGGAAGGTCAAAGCCGATCCCAAAAGCAAACGACTGGTCATAACCGATTCCAATCATAACAGAATTCTGATGACCGATCCGGATGGTCATATAAATCTTATCATCGGCAGTGGCCGGCAGGGGAATGCCGACGGTGATTTTTCATCGGCGGAATTTAACCATCCGCAGGGAACGTTTCTCGACGGTGACAGACTTTATATCGCCGATACCGAAAATCATCTCATTCGTCTGGCCGATCTTGCTTCCGGTGAGGTGACCACTGTACTCGGAACAGGGAAACAGGCCCGAACTTATAATCAGAGCGGCACTGGAACCGATGTCGCCCTTAATTCGCCCTGGGATCTGCTTGTTCACAACGATAAGCTCTACATTGCCATGGCCGGGTCGCATCAATTGTGGATGGCCGATCTGAAAACGCTTAACGCCGGGCCTTATGCCGGCTCGGGGCGCGAAGCTCGTATCGACGGGCCTCTTCTGCAGGCCGCGCTGGCTCAGCCAAGCGGCATCACCACCGATGGAAAAAAGCTCTATTTTGCCGACAGCGAAACCAGTTCCATCCGGGCGGCTGATCTTGACTCTTCCGGCAGAGTCGAGACAATTATCGGCGAGGATCTGTTTGAATACGGTGATGTTGATGGTCCCTTTGAGACGGCCAGATTGCAGCATCCGCTTGGAATCGTCTATCATGACGGGCTTCTTTATATCGCTGATACCTATAATTCAAAAATTAAAGTCATTGATCCCGCAAGAAAAACCAGTACCACATTGGCCGGGACCGGTCGGGGCGGATATGCCGATGGCGACCCCAAAAACGCTCAGTTTAATGAGCCAAGCGGTATCTCCGTTCTCGATGGAAAATTATATGTAGCCGATGCAAATAACCATCTGATAAGAGTTGTTGACCTGGAGCGAAAAAAGGTGACGACATTGAATATCTCCGGCCTTGACATACTGGCCCGCCAAGACATGCAGCAATTCAATGGGCGAACCGTGGAGATGGAGGAGTATTCTATTGTCCCAGGCGATGGAGTCGTAAATCTGATGTTCAGACTACCGAAAGGCTACAAATTCACGAATCAGGCTCCGTTTTATCTGGAATGGAAATCTGAAGACACGACCGCTATTGATTTTAAGACTGCCTCGAGTAAACGTGATTCCGGGGATTTTAATCCGTCTGTATCCCTGCCATTGCATGCCCTAAAGGGAAAGAGCCGAATTATAATTGATGCCGTCATTTATTTCTGTCAGGAAAATTCGACTATCTGCCTTTTTGACAATGTCCGCATCATCTTACCCGTTGACATAGCTGAGAGTGCAGGAAACGAAATAAGTCTGGGGATTGATGTTTCTGCTGCACCGCTGTTGTGAGTTGGATAATAGAAAATCTGTGGCATAAAAAAAAGCGGCCTGAAGGCCGCTTTTTTTATTTTAGTGGTTATCAATGACCCGTTACTTCCGGTTCAACCGGGGCCGGACCGCCTCTGAATAGATAATTCACCAGGTAACTCACGTCTCTGATATTGACCGCCTGCGAACCATCCACATCGGCCGCCATAGCCTCGGGAACAGGCATCGGCCCGCCATGGTATAAGAACCGAATCAGATAGATAACATCCAGAAGATTGATACTCCCATCATCATTGAAATCACCCGAAATATGACCTCTTATATAAGTCCAGCCGTTTATCTGCGTGGGCCATAGCATATCCTTGGTATAGCTAAGTGAGATCGTGTATTTCAAAATGGCATTGTCCCAGATGGGGAAATAACTGACGATAAAATCGGCCCGGTTGAGTGTCATCTTGAGCGCTTCCTGAGTCGAATCGGTCTCCGGAATATACTCGAAACTCGGCGGATGCATTGTTCCGTTTATCATGACGGCGCCGGTATCGACATCATAAATGCTGTAATCGGCGCCAACCTCATAAAGATATATGTCGATATAAAATGTTTCCATTGAAAACGCCCAGTAGGCGTACATCAATGTCGGAATCACCTCCGTACCGCGGCCGCCGCAGCCGACATCGAGAGCACCTATTAAATCGCCGCAGAAATTGTTGTTTGGTGCACACAGCGAATTGCGGGCCAGATGGAAGTCGCGGCTGGCTATGCTGCAGAAGAGCGGATCGATGTATATGTTTCCGTTTATATTTTCATGTTCGGCGATACAATCAACCCAGTTTCCTAGAGTATTTCCGTAGATATCGGTACATGTGATAATCGGGACACAATCGACATCACCGCAGAAAAATGCCCGGCATTGATCATTGAAGGCAATTATGCAATTGCTTATGACAGGTGACGATCCATGGGCCCCTCCGACACACTCAATTACACTGCCCTCGGCGGAACCGCCGTTCCGTGTGAAAGTGCAATACTCGACATGGGGCGATGACTCATCAATCGTCAACGCCGTTCCCTTCGGGGAGGAGTTATTATAGAAAAGGCATTTGTTCATAGCGGCGTTGCACCATGACAGATAAATTCCCGCAGCGTGCGCCGATACCGTAACCGGCTGCGCGGTATTGTCACGGAATATGCAGGTCTCGATTACCGGCTCGCCATAGGACGCATAGATCGAGGCTCCTGCCGCAGAACGATTATTGGCAAACAGGCAGTCTCTTATTATTGACGATGAGTGCGAAAGAGCCATCGCGCCGCCATAGGCAATATCGCCGACCGGAATATTATTGTTATTGTAGAATATGCAATCCTCGAATTTCGGCGATGAATTCTCGATGAGAACCGCTCCTCCGATATTGTACGTGCCGCCTTCCATCCTGAAACCTTTGACAACGGCCGTCGTGTCTTCGCCGTTGGTGAAACTGAACGCCCTGTGGCGATCAGCTTCGGTTCCCTGAACAGCCAGTTTGGTAACATCAGGACCATTCTCGGACATGAGGACTATCAGCCTGCCGCCGAAATCGAGATCGCGGTTGCCATTGCCCAGATAAGTACCGTCGTGAACCAGAACGGTGTCACCGTCAGATGATGCATTTATGGCCGCCTGGATGTTGGGGTACTCATTCGGGACTTCAAGCACCCGATCGCCGGGAATGACAAAATTGTTTTCATAAATCATTTGGGCGAAACGTTCCAGATTCCTTATTACCGTGACTGCATTTAGATTGTCGCTTCCGGAGCCAATAATAATGGCGGCTATGATTTCGGTGCTGTCACCCGGTGCGAATGTCAGCGGCCCGCAACTGAGCATCATACGCCGGTCGGTGGGATTAGAGTCGATATCACCGGTGCCGGCCACAGGATCGCCCGAATGAACGAAATTATTGGGCAGGCCGTTATACATATACGGCGTACCATCCCTGTTAAGGCCCCGCATATAATTATAAACCTCATCTCGATTATCAGGATCAGTCCCGTTGATATATTTATTGAATGAGATCATTTTCAGATTTTTATATCTGGGAAAATCCTGACCCCACATGCCGGCGGTATCGGTCGAATTTCCGGTATACATCATTGGACCCTGCAGAAAGTCATAACCAACTGCCGGAGGCGTATCTCCGTACTGGCTGTCATAATCATCGGCATTATATGCATAACCGAGAGAAAGCAAAGAATCGCAGCCGACAAAATCATCCCCGGCTCCGCCGACATCAGGATCGGCCCACAACGAAAAATAGCAGGAGTCGATAGTATTGGCACCCTTGTTAATGATGCATAGCCTGAAAAAGATTATATTGTCAATGTCATTATCTCTGTCGAATGCGAATGTAGTATGTTTTACTTCCAGTCCGAGCGGGCCAGTCATCCCGGCATCATTTTGGTGCGCCGTGGGATCGGCATCATTGTAAACCGACCACAACATCTGGTCGCCGAACATTATCGGTTTGCCCTCATTATCAACCGGAGCGCCCTGATCCTCGGGCCAGCTGAGATAATCGCTGTTGGGATTATCTTCAAGACTGTCCTTGTATAATTTGTAAACCCTGAATGCCGGTTCATCGGGCGCGCTTGTCCCGTCGGACATTGGCCCGGGGACATATTCATCATCGTATTCGGCAACTACTACTCTGATTTCCCCCGACACTTTTCCCCCGATCCAGAGACCGGAGGCGTATAAGGGCGATGTGGTTTCGGCACCGCTGCTGATAAGAGCGGTGTCGGTAAATGGGAAAAATGTACCATAATCATATCCAAAGAAACCGGATAGATCTCTTCCAAAATTTCCATGATTGGTAACGAACATCAGAATACTGTTGGCATCGATAAAGGTGGTGTTATCGATTGATCTGGTGCCGTCAGGAAGGCTTATCGTTGCATCCGACGGCGGAAGGGAAGATGAAGATAATGCCAGCAGAATGATAAAAGCAGCAAGCACCGCGGCCTTTTTCATGTTAGCCTCCCAACAGCCTGAAATTATAAATACTTGTTATTTGCCTAAATTACCAGGATAGTATCCCAAACATATTAAGACCAGTATAATTCAATATATATATATTTTATTCGGTGTCAACACTATTAAAAAATCGCCGCAAGATCACTCGGAAAGGCGTTTTTCAAAGGAAAATCAGTAGTAATACCATATTGTCTCATAATGAGAAATATCTTCGCCGATCGCCTCAAGCCGTTTTAAATAGTCGAGTATAGGCACATCATATGCGATATAATTTTCCTGACCGACGAGGCTTTTATCCCAGGGATGAAACTCGTAAACTCTTGAACCGTCGGGGAGAATCGACACCAAATCGCGGTGCTGCCGGGCTCTCAGGTAATTTTTGCCAAGCCCGGGGACATTGTAAACCGGTTCATCGGTTCGACATAACCCAGGCAGAAGACGCGCCTCCTCATTGACTTCCTGAAGCAGCCGCGCGATCGGAACGATATAATCGAGTGTCTCCCGCTTGCCCTTGGTATTGAAAACATAATATGGTTCGATCCCGATTTTCCGCAAAATCCGCCGCAGTAAAGCACTTTCGAAACGCCGTGAAACATAAAAAGTATATACCTGCTGGTTATAGACAGGGATTCCGGCCTTCCGCAGTTTCCGCACCGCCTCGGCCGTATCCGCCGTAACCTCATAAGGATGCTCAATATGAGTCACGATCGAAATATCCCGCCGCCCTGGCTTAATATATCTCGAAAGTGTTTGCAACAAATCATCGGTGATTCGCATCGGCAATGTCACCGGAGTCCGGGTGCCGATACGGATATGTTCGATGGATTTGATTTTGGCTACTTTCTCGAGGATTCCGTTTAACGTGCGGCTATTGAGCGCAAAGGGGTCGCCGCCGGTAATCAGCAATTCATGAATCGCCGGATGGTCGGCTATCCATTCCAGAGCTTCCTTGATTTTTTCCGACGAGGCCAGGGCATGCGGGGCCATGACCTTCTCGATTTCCCAGTTTCTCTGGCAATAGACACATACCTGAGGGCAGGCATTGAAGGGCTTGAGGATGGCGATGGCCGGATACCGGCGGGTCACCAGGTCAATCGGCGATGTATCCCGTTCCAGCATAAAGTCGAAAGCCATTTCCCTGTGCCCGCGATTAGCCGCCATTTCAGTCACATAGCCCGCCGGAGGAAAAACCTGAGCTCGGATGGCCCTGTCGCGATTCTGTTTGTCGGAATCCATCAGTGTCAAATAATAAGGCGTCACTCCGAAAGGAAGCCTGGCATTCAACGCCGCCTGTATATTCTCATATTCAGCCGGGGTCAGCCTGACCAGCTTTTTCAGGGTTTTTATATCCCTGACGATTTTCCTGACCTGCCAGCGCCAGTCATGCCATTCGGAATCGGTCGCCCCAAGAGCCGCACAAATTCTCTCTTTTCTTCGCCGGCGACGCTCTATTGCCGCCGGTGTTAAGCCATGCTCGTAACGTGACATCCAGGTTTCGACTCTCTCCCATATCCCGTCAAGCTCCTGCGATCTGTATATGGCCTTCTCCCGGGCGCTGCCCGTGTCGGTATCGGTGACATCGGATGGTGCCGTTCCCGGCCCTCGGCCCTCCATCCCCATCAGAATATGAATCATTTCGGCATAAAAACCGGGTTGAAGGTCCTGGCGGTTTTTACCGCGGGCGATATCATGCAGTGCCCGAGTGACACTGAATCCGGCCATCCGGTCAGACTGTTCCCTCAGTATCGAGCGCATCGCGCGGGTGCAATCCCGAATCCGGACAATACTTCTGACTGAAGGAGGATTGTCCTCATCAAAGACATCAAACTGGTATCTGGTCACCCGCCGGAAGAGCCTTTCTCTTACCACCTCGAGATTCGGAGAGGAACCGGCCAGCCTGATAATGTTTTGGCCTTCCGCCTTGAAATTTTCTAACGAATAATCCATTTAATTCCCGTCGGTTTTAGATTCGATGATGTCAAATCCAATCGAACTTCCCTAATATACGGAAAATATTGATATTTTCCAACTCTGCGTATATCGGCCTGACATACAACGTTTTACATATTATACGACGGATGTCGCCGATAATTGATTGTGGAGTTATGAAGATATGTTTATTTAGTCGGAAGGCTTCTGCCTCAAATCGACGACAGTCGCCCCCCAACTGCCGCCGCTGCCTGACTCGTGCCGGAAGGATTCGACCGCCGGATGCTTTTCGAGTATCGAGTGGACGATCCGTCTCAGGACACCGGTCCCTTTGCCATGGATGATTCGCAATTGATAAATTTCTTTTTCAAGGCAGGCCTCGATATAGTCGGGGACAAGTTCTTTTACATCCTTCGGGTTGAAAGTGTGCAAATCCAGAGTACCGTCAAGCGGCATCTCCTGGGCATCTGAATCCTTCTGTGACATGATTTAAAAAAATGCAATAAAAGGTCGAGATCAAGGACTTTTGGAGGTGTCGCAGCGTGAGGGAGGGGATCCCAAAAAAATCCCGGCGGGGCCTTTATAGCAGGTCCGAAAGCAGTTTTTCTATGTCCGACATCATGAACGGCTTGTTAAGGAAGCCGTCCGCTTTGGCGGAAACGATATCCGAATCGACCTCATCCACGGAGTAGCCTGAAATTATCACCACCGGAAGCTGGGGCCGCTTCTGTTTGAGGGCCTGAAGCAGTTCCAGTCCGGACATTTTTGGCATACGCATATCGGTAATGACCATGGCGATGTCGTCGCTATCGACTCTTTTCAGGGCATCGTGGCCGTCGGTGGCTCTCAAGGCGTCATACTGGAAAACTTCCAGCATTTCCACCAGAAGGCTGGACATATTCGGATTGTCGTCAACTATTAGTATTTTTTTGCCCATACAACCCTTTATCAGGTATTTAATTATTTATTCGGCACGACAGCCCTAAAACTTAAGCTGTTTTTGTGAAAAGATTTGCAGATGGTCCGCGAGGCATTCCCGAAGGCTGTCCAAACCGACATCCTCAAGGGCCGAGAGGTAGAAAGTGGTTCGATTTTGCCGTTCTCCCGGTAAAATTTCGCTAAGTTTATCTATCTTGTTGTATATTAACAGGCTTTCTATTTTTTCCGCGCCTATATCAGCCAGAACCCGCCTGGTCTGCTCGATTTTTTCCTCATGGCCGGGATCGGCATAATCGATAACATGAAGCAAAAGATCGGCAAAACTTACCTCCTCGAGGGTCGATTTGAACGAGGCAAACAACTGATGGGGCAGTTTGTTGATAAACCCGACTGTGTCGGTAAAGAGGATTTTGGCCGGATAGCCGGCCGACATCATCCGGGTGGTCGAATCCAGCGTGGTGAAAAGGGCATTGGCGGTGGTAACCTCCGAGCGCGTCAATCGGTTAAAAAGAGTGGATTTCCCGGCATTTGTATAGCCAACCAGCGACACCTTGAACAGGTCCTGGCGGCCTTTCCGCTGGGTGGCGCGCTGGCGGCTCAGTTTCTCCAGTTCGGTTTTAAGGCGCGCGATTCGCTGGCGCACCCGCCGGCGGTCGATTTCGAGCTGGGTTTCGCCCGGCCCCTTGGAGCCGATTCCGACCCCGCCGTACTGGCGGGAAAAATGCGACCAGGCTCGGGTCAGCCGGGGAAAGAGATATTCAAGCTGGGCCAGCTCAACCTGGAGTTTGGCCGCGGCGGAGCGGGCATGAAGCGCAAAAATGTCCAGAATCAGAATCGAGCGGTCGATGACTTTGATTTCGAGGGCCTCCTCGAGATTACGCTGCTGGGCCGGAGAAAGGGGGTCATCGAAAATGACCAGATTAACACCGTTGCCGGAGAACTGCTCCTTTAGCCGCTCGACCAGGCCCTTCCCGATGTAAAATTTCGAATCAGGATTGCGCACCTGGACGATTTTATCGAGCACTTTGCCGCCGGCTGAAACGGTCAGTTCGGCCAGCTCATTGAGCGATGACTCGACCGCTTCTTTGCGGGTTGCTCCCCAGGCCAGCCCGATCAGGCAGGCTTTTTCGACTATAATTTCTCTGGTTTCTTTCATCTCTGGTAATAATATAACGCAATTCCCGGCAAAAGTTGCAGGAAAATGTTTGGGGGCACGCTGGCTGCATAACATTATGTCCTCGCCCCTTGGGGGATATACATGTAGGGCAGGAGTCTCCGGACTCCTGCCGTCGTTTTTAGTAAAATTGTAGGTCATAAGCCATGTCGCTGACCCTGAGAAACGAAGGGCGCTCCTGACAATTTACAAGGGCATTATTAAGACCGTGCTATACTTATGATAAAAGGGATTTGACCTTCAGTTTTTAAAAATGTGATTGACAAGTATATATAGAAATTTTAAGGTAAAAATCATGAATTGTTATGTTCATAGAACAGCCGGATTTTTGGTAGGGGGCGGCACATACGCAGCTCTTAAGAAATATGAGTATAATGAGCAACCTGATATTGTTGGTTGCTTTGTGTATGGTTTATTGGGTAGTCTGATAGCTGAACTTCCGGATATTTTGGAGCCGGCAAATAATCCTAATCACAGGGGTTTTTACCATAGTGCCGCTTTTATAGGTATTAGCGGATATTTACTTTATAGGCTGTTTAAAAATGGTAATGTGTCGAGGGAGTGGAATTTAATATGTAAAGTGGCTGCAGCTACATACGGCAGTCATTTGGTGCTGGACTCATCCACTCCCAGAGGACTTCCATTTATTAAGAACAATTTTTGACTTTATATACGGCAGATTTCCACATCTGCCGGTATTTATCACTGCCAACATAAAGAAACCCGCCCATGATGAGCGGGTCTCCATGCGGGATGTGACATCCCTGTCCAGGGTTAAAGCATCCTTGCTATTGCAAACTACCCCTGTTTGCGTTTATTCGTGAAAAAGTCCATGAAGACATAATTGCCCAGGTCCTGCGGCGAGGCGAAATAGGCGCGCCCCTTATTAAGTTCCGTCAATTGCATGACGAAATCCTGCAAATAATGATCCTCGGCAATCATAAAGGTTGTGATCGGGATTTTTTTCTTGCGACAGATGACCGCTTCATCGAGCGTCCTGTTAACGATTATCGCATCGAGCCCCATCGGGTTCTGATAAATGCTGCCATCGCGCCGTTTTATCATCGACGGTTTCCCGTCGGTGATCATGAATATCTGCTTGTTGGCGTTTTTC